>CAJUGZ010000147.1 GCA_910585855.1 uncultured Lachnospiraceae bacterium
CTGAAATCAGAAGCCCTAGACTTTCTTACCGTTTGGAGCGGAGCAGGCAAAGAACCGGAGCAAACCGCCTCTGGCGTCCGGTGAAATCCAACCCTTTCCATCAGCATCCTATCTCCAAAAGCCTAATTTGTATAAGTAAAAATATCAAAATAGAAAAAAAAATCACTTTGAAAATCTCATTGATGAACAAAATAATTTGTGCTACTATAGAAATTAAGATAAAAAATAAAACACATACCGCTTAAAAATAATAAAGAAACGAGGCACATTATGAATGGAGAACAACGCCGACAGGCAATTTTAACTCTGCTAAAAAATGAAAAATCCCCTCTTTCCGGCAAACTGCTGTCAGAAAAATTTCATGTCAGCCGACAGGTTATTGTACAAGATATTGCACTTCTGCGTGCGGCTCACTATACGATTGTTTCTACCAACAGAGGCTATCTGCTTAATGAAAGCTCTGGTATAACCAAAGTTTTTAAAGTTACACATACCGATGAACAAATAGAAGATGAATTAAATACGATTGTTGATCTAGGCGGTGAAATTATTGATGTCTTTGTCTACCATAAGGTCTATGGCAAGATTCAGGGGATTCTTTCTATCCAGTCCAGGCGAAACGTAAAAGAATTTATACAGGGAATCCACAGCGGAAAATCCAGCCCTTTAAAAAACATTACCTCTAACTATCACTACCATACCATAAAAGCCGATTCCGCTGAAACCCTGCATCTAATCGAAACCACACTAAGAGAAAAGGGATTTTTACTTCCTATGGATCAATGGGAAACAGAAACGGAAGACTAAGATACCTCTTTTTTTGGAGGAATCTGTGCCAAAATAATTGCTGCAAAAATAATTCCACACCCTATCATTTCTCTTCCTGTCATCTTCTGTCCTAAAAGCACCCATCCCGCCAAAACCGATACCACAGACTCCAAACTCAATATCAAAGAAGCAATGGTAGGATTCATCCCTTTCTGTCCTACAATCTGCAGTGTATAACCCACTCCGCAGGAAAGTACTCCTGCATAGAGAAGCGGCAGCCAAGCTGCCAAAATCTGAGAAAACTGCGGTTTTTCTACAACTGCTGCAGTCGCCAAAGAAAAAAATCCACATATAAAAAACTGAATACAAGCCATCTTTACGCCATTTACAAGAGGAGAAAAATAATCAATTACCAAAATATGTACAGCAAAAAACAAAGCAGAAAGCAGCAGCAGATAGTCCACCGCTTCTAAAAAAAACGTACCCTTTACACAGAGCAGATACAGCCCCCACAAAGTCAGCCCTACACTAACCCAAATATAAGAACTGCATGTCTTTTTTAAAAACAATCCGAAAATCGGAACAAGAACAATATAACATGCCGTTAAAAAACCTGCCTTTCCAACGGCTGCCGACTGCAGCGCAATCTGCTGCAGATTACTTGCCATACAAAGACAGATCCCACAGCAAATCCCGCCTATTAATAACTGTTTCTTCTCTTTTAAATTTTCCTTTTTTTCTGTATTTTTTTGAAGTTTTTTTAAGAAAAAAAGATACGGCAGCAGTACCATACCGCCCAGTATACAACGCACTCCATTAAATGTAAATGGTCGAATATAATCCATTCCAACACTCTGTGCCACAAATGCCACTCCCCATATCACAGCCGTAAGAAAGAGAAGTCCTGCACTGCGAATCTGCTGCTTCATTTTTTATTTCCTTTCTAATTTCCTTTCTAAAAACAGCCCGTTTTTATTTTTCTCTGACTGTTTTATTTAAATTTCCTGTGTAGCCCAAGAAAGCCATTCCTTTTCTGCTCCCTCCAAATATGGTGAAATCGTCTGATACACTACTCTATGATATTGATTTAAAATCTGCCTCTCCCGATCAGTAAGAAGCTCTTTTACAATCGCATCCCGATCAAAAGGAACCATAGTAACTGTTTCAAACCGCATAAACTGCCCATACCCATTTTTTTCATCTTTTACACAGAGAATCAGATTTTCATGGCGAATACCAAACTTTCCTTCCAGATAAAATCCCGGTTCATTTGAAGTCAGCATCCCCTCTTCTAATACTGCACTTTCTCCCTTTTTTGGAATCCATTTATAACGAAATCCATTCGGTACTTCATGCACATTTAAAAAATATCCCACTCCATGTCCCGTTCCATGCTGATAGTCCAATCCAAGCTCCCAAAGCGGCGCACGAGCCAGATAATCCAGATTAATTCCACGACATCCGTATAAAAACTTTGCTGCACCTAAATTTAAATTACCCTTTAATACCAGCGTAAAATACTTCTTCTCCTCCTCTGTCAAAGCACCCAATGCCACCGTTCTTGTAATATCCGTTGTACCCTCTAAATACTGTCCTCCGGTATCTAACAAAACAAGTCCCTTTGGTTCTATCTGACAGTCAGATTCCTCCGTTGCAGAATAATGAATAATCGCTCCATGCGCTCCATATCCGATAATCGGTGAAAAACTAGGTCCCATATAATGTTCTTGTTCCCCTCGAAATTCCTCTAATTTTTTTGCTGCACTCAGCTCCGTAATCCGTTCCTTTGAAACCTGCGTCTTTAACCAATGGATAAACTTTACTACCGCTGCCCCATCTTTTTGATGTGCTTTTTTTATATTTTCTCTCTCTGTCTGATTTTTTATCGCTTTTGGAAGCAGGGTTAAATTGGTCTTATCTATCCTATTTACCCCATCCGAAAGGCTTTTTACCACAGCAAAATTTACTCTCTTTTTATCCAAAAGCACTGTCATTTTCTCTGGAATTTCTTGAACAAATGTATAAAATTCCTGATACGTTCGAATCCAAACACCTGCCTGCAAAAGCTCTTCTTCTACCTCTTTTGAAAACACCTCCAAATTAGCAAACAGCAGTACCTGATCCTTTGTCATAACAAGATACGAGAGAACCACTGGATTGCACTTTACATCATTTCCACGAATATTTAAAAGCCAAGCAATATCATCCAAAGAAGTCAGCAGAAAATAATCCGCTCCCTCCTCTTTCATCTTCTGACGAATTGCTGCAATTTTCTCCTCTCTAGAAACACCGGCATATTTTAAATCCAATACCATAACCGCCTCTTTTGACAGCAGCGGTCGATTTTTCCAGATCAAATCTACCAAATCCATTTTACTGCAGACCAAAGCCCCTTTCTTCTCCAACTTTTCACTGATTTCCTCTGCCTGCTCTGCATTGACCACCCTTCCGTCAAATCCCAGACAATCTCCTTTCTCCAACCGATCCGCTAAAAATTCAACTACAGTAGGCACTCCCTCCTGCTCCATTTGAAACAGTTCAATACCACTTCCTTTAAGCTGCTCTTTTGCCTGCAAAAAATATCTGCCGTCTGTCCAAAGCCCTGCCATATCCTGCATCACCACTAAAGTACCAGCCGATCCGGTAAAGCCAGAAAGAAATGCCCTACATTGAAAATATTCTCCTACATACTCCGAACCGTGAAAATCACTGGTAGGCACAAGATAGGCTGTTATTTCTGCTCTTTTCATCTCTTTTCGCAATGCTGTTATCTGTTCTCTCACCATCTTAAAAATCTCCCAATCTTTTTTTATCTTGCTTTCCCTTTATTATAGCGCAGTTTCCTTTTTTTTACCAGAACAAATTCCAGATTCACACCTTTCTTTCTTTTTCATACAATAAACTACAACCAAACATAAATTTCAAAATACTATCATATCTTTATAGGTTACAGAATTTTATGTTCAAATAGAAAGGAGAACCTTATTATGGATCATTATTATACCAAACAACCAATGTGCCGCAGAAACTGTCAGACCTGTGCCGGAAACAATCCTGTTTTTTCCATGCCGTCTCAGTCAGACAATAGCTGCCCATATCCTGGACTTGACCGTCTGCCTCTTGCAATGGCATACGTTCCATGGCAGCAATGGAACAACCTCTATGAACCGTCAAAAGGCTTTTGGGTAGGAACCATCTTTCAGGAGTTGGATCTGCCATTCTGTGAAAGGAGTTGTTTAAATCCATGAATCAAATAAACCAAACAATCCATCCCAATATGGGATTCCATCAAAATCAACGTCCAGAAAAACATCAATTAATGAAAACCATCTATGAATCTGGCTTTGCTGTATATGATGCAGTACTCTTTTTAGATACTCATCCATGCGATAAAGAAGCCCTTGCTTACTATCAAAAAATGAAACAAATCTACGATCAGGCATCAAAAGAATACAGTTCTCTTTACGGACCGCTCAGAATCAATCAAATCGATAATGATCAATACTGGTCTTGGAGTGAAGGACCTTGGCCATGGGAAATAGGGGGGTGTTAGACTATGTGGACTTATGAAAAACGATTAGAATTTCCTGTGAAAATTACAAATACCAATCCAAAAATTGCACAGGTAATTATGTCACAGTATGGTGGAGCAAACTCCAAAAAAATGAAGCAGCGCCAAAATGCTGCTTCACTTCATAGACCATAAATCTTTTTGCTCTTATATTTGTTTGTCACTTCCGCCAGATTATCCAATCGCTTTGCAGAAACCACATCATCTCCCTTTTTCAAAAGATCAATCAGATAATCCTTTGTGCAAATAATAATATCATTACTAATATTCGCTAAATATAATGTCATCCTATCCACCTCCGCAACACGATATTAGCATATGCACATTAGAAATGCAAGAGAAAAAATAAGAAACTTAAAACCGTTTTAATGTTCCTTGGATATTGATACTCTGTCCTGTTTTTTTCATTCTGTCCTTTCGATAATCCACTACCAGATTTTCATTAAACCAAACCACATAATTATCCGCTTTTGCAATCACAACTCCCGTCCTTGGAACAGGAAACGTTACTTTTACAATATCTCCAACCTGAATTTCTTCCATTGTGTCTTCCCATATACGAATCTTTTCTTTTGCCTGCTGCGGCGTATATTTTCCAAATATTGCCTCTGGTTTTGCCGTTCCAAAAATCTCAGTTAAACGCTCTGCTCCAAATCCGCCGTTTTCTTTCGAAAGAAAAATCCGCTTTGCCATTTCCCATGCCTCTGCCATTCCATACTTATAATCTTTCATTGATTCTGCCATTCCTTTCTTCCGATCCGATTTTTCTATTCTGAGGATTCAAAAGACATAAACCGCTTTCTATTCTCTGTTTTATTATGCACATTTTTGGAAAAATATACTAAATAATAATAATAAAAACTACCACTCCTTTTTTATATCCTCTTCTAACAGATGATATTCCTTTAAAAACTGCTCCATATCTCTTTTACTTTTTATCAGCATTACCTCTTCAAATTTTTTGGTCTGCTTATTTCGAAAACCGACTGCCTGCTCTCCTGTACAGATACTAGAACGAATCACCGGATCATATTCATTCCGATCATACTGTTTTTTATTTTGTTTTTTCTGAAACCACATATCTTTTCCACTCTCTTCTATTTTCTATTTTCTGAGCATGACCGCCAATATATCTATATCTAATCCAAACTTCTCATTGTAATCATAATTTCCAAATAACTAGTAAACCGTTCAAACAGATCGACTATCTTTTTACTGTGAGAAACCTTCATATCATACTCAAAAATTGTAAAATCTTCTGTATCTATCCCTTCCACTGTATTGATGTCTACCTCTTTGAATTTTTCATGATTCGGCAAAAATCTCATAATATATCCTCGGCGAAGATTATAATACTCAATTACATTATCTTTTATTTTTATATCAAAAACACCGTTTCGCTTTGGAGTATGCTCCTCTCCTTCTTTTGTACTTTCAAATAAAGAAATATCATACTTATCATTGGTTGCGCCAAGAAACCAAATATTATTTAAAAAAGTAAGTGCATTAGCTTCCATTGACACTTCCTCTTTCTGACGTCTTACATCTGCACGAGATAAACTTTCACACCACTTTCTGTACTCCTCATACATATATAATCCTTCTAAAAAGTATCGGAACTTTTCACTATATGTAAAATATAAACGATTAATAATATGGCTTTTTATCTCCATCTCCACCAACACAGCATCTTTTTCCGACATAATAATATTTCGCTCTTTTAAACAGCTACACATTTTTGAATATACTTTCTCATTTACAATCATCAGTGCCTGCCATCCCCACATCCATATCGAAACAATACATAAATATTTTCCTTCTTCTCCATAACTAATTCTTCTTACCAGTTCATATCCAATATCTTCCATAGGAATATAGCGGTTGCCACACTCAATAATCACTTCATCCAATATACCATCAAAATAAGGAATCGCTTTTCTTCTATATTTATTTCTTCTGCGCAGTTCATTTGCTTCTAACAGTTTATCCACAGCATCTTCTAAAGATTTTAACTCTTCTTCCTCTACATACTTTAAATTCTCTACTTCTCTCATCTTCATTCTTAACATTTCGATTAAGTTTGCCTTATGATTCATCTTCTCTCTCCCTTTCATTTATTTCTTACATATAGATAGTCCTTTGCCTTTTTATAAAGTCAGAAATAAATCCTACCACCGAATCTTTTTCTTCAATTATACCAGTTTTCTATAAATTTTCAAGCTGTTTTATCTTTATCTTCAATTAGTCTTTTGATCGACGTTGTTATGAAAAAAAAGGAAATTTTCAAGTAAAGGACGCTAGATTTGAAAACAGTGAGCAGACTGCCCACGGTTTTGGCATCTAGCGTCCTCCCTCCAAAAAAATAAATATATCTTCTACTTCTTCTCCTGATTCATTTGCTCTTCCCGATATCTTCCGCTGCTTTCCAGCATAATTCGAAATATCATCTGCCCAATCTGTTCCTGTTCTTTTTCCGTCAAAGAATCCCAATCTACTTTATTATTTTTGCTTGTTCTAATATAATAAGAATAAGTCATAACTACAACTTCCCTTTTTCTCTATTTATATTTATTCTATCTTTTTGTATAAAATAATATGATATATAAACTCTTCAAATAAAAGGATTTTATCTATGAAAAAAGATCTTTCTTCTTTTTCCCACTCTGCGGCTATCTATATCCGTGTTTCTACTCATGGAAAACAGGAAGAACTTTCTCCTGATTCGCAAAAAAAATTGGCATTAGAATATGCCAAATCCCACAACTACTCTGTTTCAGAACATCATATCTTTTTTGACAGCGGCATCTCCGGGCGAAAAGCCGAAAATCGACCAGAATTTAAACGAATGATTGCACTGGCAAAATCCAAGCCGCATCCTTTTGATCGAATTTTAGTTTGGAAATTCAGCCGTTTTGCCCGTAACCAAGAAGAATCCATTGTTTACAAATCCATGCTGCAAAAAGAACAAATTGAAGTAATCAGTATCTCCGAACCAATCATAGAAGGACCTTTTGGCGATCTAATTGAGCGTATTATCGAGTGGATGGACGAATACTATTCCATTCGGCTTCGCAGCGATGTGATTCGAGGTATGACAGAAAAGGCAGAACGTGGCGGATATCTATCTATCCCTCCATTTGGTTATGAACGTTTTAAAGGGCAAGATATTCCGGTTATTAAAGAATCACAAGCCGCTGTTGTCCGTTCTATTTTTGATCTCTATCTAAAAGGGTTTCATACAGCAGATATTGCACGCTGGCTCAATCAGTCTGCTATTCCTACCAGAACCGGGGCTTTATGGGAATGTCGAAGCGTAGAATATATTTTAAAAAATCCCTTTTATATTGGTAAAGTACGCTGGAATCGACAGGAACATGAAACACACAAAATCAGGGATGAATCAGAATGGATTATCCGAGATGCACCCCATACTCCGATTCTCTCCGAAAAAATTTTTTCTGCCGTTCAAGAAAAAATGCATGCATCCCGCCCTCATGCTCCACACCGTTCCATTTCTGCCTGCCGTCACTGGCTTTCTGGTATCCTTTGCTGTTCCTGCTGCGGTAAGCACCTTGCCTACTCTTGTGGAAATCAAAAACATACACAAAAAAGTTATCCCTATTTTCAATGCTATCAATATGGAAAAGGCCGCTGCCTCGAATCCCATGCTCTTTCTGTTCCCAAAGCAGAAGAATCCTTTCTTGCCGGACTAAAAAAAATACTTTATAGTGATGGTTATTTCTACAAAAAAAAATCCATACAGCCAAATATTCCTTCTCTCTCCTTCTATTCCGATGCACTTGATGCTCTTTCTAAAAAAGAAATCCGTGCAAAAACAGCCTATTTAGAAGGAATTGATACATTAAAAGAATATCAGGAAAATAAAAAAAAATTAGAACAGGAACGAAAAAAACTTGCTCCTCCCAATCCCTTAGAAACAATCTATACCACTCCCGAACAGATAATACATACAACAGAAGAATTACTTGCCGATTTTAAAAATCCGCAACAGTCAGCAGAACAAAAAACAATTATGGTTCGAAGTGTAATAGAAGAAATCTTTTATGACAAAAAAAAGAATCATATGGAAATTTATATCTATCTTCCCTTATAAATCTCTCTCTTTTTGAAGTATGGCGGACCAAACGGAGAAATGGGCGCTTCTCTCCGTTATCTCTCACAGCGTTATAGCATGAAAAATTCTAAAGTTGCCGGACTTTTAACAGATATTGGTAGTGAAGCCTTTAAAATGTTCCATTTTAAAGGCTTTTTTGATTATTTTTCTGCAATCCAAACCTTCATTTTACCCTCTTTACGATTGCCCCACGCATAGTAAGGTATAGCAACAAGCCTCGTTTTTTCTGTTTTTGGTTTTTTAAAACGGTACAAGCTGTCAAACTGTTCCATTTTATATGCAGGTATTTGTAAAATATTGACATTTCCAATATTTTCATCGGAAATATTCTTTAAAATAATTTCTCCATCCTTATCTGCATAATAATTGTTTAAATCATTGTTATCACAATCCTCGAAACAGTAAATAATTGATCCTGCCATAAACGCACATTTACCATCATTTGCATGTACTTTGGTATTGGAATATACCCTGTGTGGTGTAATATCAATATCGACAATTATTGTATCACCGTCTTTTAAATTTTCTATTATGGCATATCCGTCATTTATATCACAATCATAGAAAACTCCGTTTACAGTAACGATCATAGAAAAACACCATTCAGGTCTGCGTACCGCAATATTTATATTTTCCGTTCCCGAAACACTATATTTTACCTTACCGCTGTATGGATAATCAGTTTGCGTTGTTATTACAGTATTTTCATAAGGTATATATCTGCCGCCAATAAATAGATCCGAATAATACACGCTGCCGTCTGTATGCCAAGCGTATTGGTTAAGAGATGCTATAAGTTTTGCCACATTCGGAGGGCAGCAGGCGCAGGCGTGCCATTTTGGTCTGCTTGAATAGATATGATTGTAATGAGGAATTTTCTTCGTATAAATCGGATCAACCTCCAGAGGATTTGTATAAAAAAACCGCTTTCCGTCACGCTGTACCCCTGCAAGAACAGTATTATAAAGCGCAAGCTCTGCAACATCAGCATATTTTGCATTATTTGTCATTTCAAGCATTGCTTTTGCAAAAAAAATTAGACCTATGGACGCACAGGTTTCATTATATGCCGTATCGTTAGGCAAATCATAATCCATCGTAAACGCTTCTCCCGCTTCGGCTGACGAACCTATTCCACCCGTTATATACATACGCTTTTTAACAATGCTGTTCCACATTCTTTCACACGCTTCCAATAAAGTTTCATCACCTGTTTCTTTTGCCGTCATAGCCATTCCGGTATAAAGATACACTGCACGAACAGCGTGACCCACTGCATTTGTTTCTTCTCTGACTGGTACTGCTGACTGGTGATATCTGCTGTTAAAAATAAGAAGATTTTCTTTATCAGTGATTTTCTTTCCACGAATATCTATAAAATACTTTGCAAGTTCTAAATACTTTTTCGCACCTGTGGTTCTGTAAAGTCTTACCAAAGCAAGCTCTATTTCAGGGTGTCCGGGAATACCATCCGTTTTATTTTTAATAAAAATATCGTAAATTAAATCTGCAAGCCTTATTACAATATTTAATAATTCTCTTTTTCCCGTCGCTTCATAATAAGCTGCACCTGCTTCAATAAAATGTCCTGCACAATAAAGCTCATGACAGTCACGAAGGTTTTTCCACTTGTTTTCAGGCTCTTTAACAATAAAATATGTATTCATATATCCATCCGGCTGCTGCGCTCTTCCTATAAGAGAAATAATATCATCCGCTTTTCTCTCAAGCTCCTTATCCGGCTTTATCATAAGCGAATATGCAACAGCTTCCAACCATTTTGCAGTGTCGCTGTCCTGAAATACATAACCATAAAACTCACCCTTACTTTCCCCCGCTGCAATACGAAAATTTTCAAATGAATGGCTTTTTTCAGTATCTGGATCATCAACACTGTCATTCAGTATATCATATTGATATGGGAGTATTACATCACTCACAAGTTCTTGGTAGTAAGACCAAAAACTATCTTTGATATTAAATTTATTTTTCATTTTCCACTCTTCCTTTCGCAAAATAAACTTACAAACTAAAAAATTAAACTTTTGGAGATAGGATAGAATGCTACCGGAAAAGATTGGTTTTCACCGGACGCCAGAGGCGGTTTGCTCCTGTCCTTTGCCTGCTCCGCTCCAAACGGTAAGAAAGTCTAGGGCTTCTGATTTCGGTTCA
>CAJUGZ010000148.1 GCA_910585855.1 uncultured Lachnospiraceae bacterium
CACACACTGCATGGAAGCAGTATGTGAAAAAAATCTTAGATTTTTGAGCAGAAGTTAAGAACTTCTAACTTTTTTCCAAAGTCACTGCAGGCTGCCCACCGTTTTTGCATCTGGCTGTTTCTTGACCCCGGAACAAAAAAAGAATTTTATTTAAACTTTTATATTTATCCTATTGCAGGAGTTTTACTTATCAAACGAAGTAATAAAATATATTTTTTGCTGTAATCTAATCATCAATTTTGGTAAGATGGGAATATAATTGTAAGAAAATGCGTGATGTGACTATTTCACTTCAGTTGGAATACACAGCCGGAATCCCAAAAAGGTCTGCGCAGGGTCGTCATTTCCCGTCGGCACTTAGGTGCTGTTATTTAGCACCTTATGTGTCCGCTACGAGGAAATGTTAAGCGAAAGCGGACTCGGAGCAGACCTTTTTGGGATTCCGGCGTCCTCATGGATAAATAAAAGTTTTTCAAATATACTGATTCTTTAATCGCTGAATAGTATCGGTCTGTAGGTTAGCTGTATATTGGCGCAAGAAATTTCTGCAGTCTTGAATTTCCGGGTTTTTCATGATTTCTTTACGCCAGATTAAAAGATCCAGATTTACCGCTGTGGACAGGGAGCAGCTTCGGATACACATACCATAGGAATCTATCATATCCAGCGGAATCGGTGATACCCACATATAAGCATCAGGCAGACGCTGCAAAAGATCAATCTGACTGCCCCTGTCATATACATAAATACGGCGGGGAGGCGTACCATGCAAAAGGGGATTAATATGCGCCATACTAAGAGCGAGATTTTGCTGATCTCCGTGAACAATTTCAGTATAACGATATAAATCTTCCTGACTGATAACGGGGAGCAGGGACATTGGATGATCGCTGCGCATAATCAGCATCATAGTAAACTCCATTAACCGTTCACAGCAAAGCCCTTTTTGTTCTAATTTTTGATGGTAGTAATTTTGGCAAAATAAAGGCAGACGGATGATACCTAATGCACTTTCTCCGCAAAGAACTTGTTCAATTACTTCATCTGTATTGGTTTCATGCAGGCGCAGAGATAGTTTTTGAGTGGAATCAAAAGTATGATTCATCCATTCTGATACAGCACGTACACAATAGGATGCTCGGCATACAGAAAAACCTATAGAATACACCTCTTCTGACTTTTTTCCGATCTGTTCTAGTTTTTCCATTTTTGCGATAATATCTCCTGCGCAGGCAATAAACTGTTCTCCCTGTAATGTCAGTTTTACTCCAGAAGGTGTACGGTCAAAGATAGTAATATGCAGTTCTTTTTCTACTTCACGTATCATATTGCTTAGATTAGACTGTGCACGAAAAAGTATACGGGAAGCTTTTGTAATAGAGCCCTCCTGAGCAATAGTAAGAATATTTTTCATCTGCTGCAGTGTCATTGTCAAAACATTTCCTTTCTTTATGGTGGCTTTATTCTTTTACTGTAAGGAGAATAAAAATCTTAAATATATTCTATAGGATATATATTTTTTTATATATCCTGCTATTGATTATATATTATCTGTTGCTTTTTTCAAGTGGTATGATAAATGCATAAATAAAATTTTATAAAATATAAAAAGGAGGATTTTTCATGTCTGTTTCTGTTGCAGTGCTTGGCGGAGGCAATGGCGGTCATGCAGCCGCTGCAGATTTGACCTACCGTGGATTTGAAGTTCATTTATATGAAGATGCACGCTTTGCATCGAATATGCAGAAAGTGTTTGACACACGTAAAATTACTATGGCTGGCGCAGCCGGTAATGGAGAGGTTACTTTAGCTATGGTAACTTCTGATTTGGCACAGGCTATTAAAGGTGTAAAATATATTTTTCTGGCAGTTCCTGCTTTTGCTCATGATGGCTATGCAGAAAAACTGGCGCAGTTAGTACAGCCCGGTCAGGTTATCACTATACTTCCGGGAGCTTTTAACAGTCTGCTCTTCTGGAAAAAATTAAAAGAAAATGGGGTTACAGATGTAGTAGTAGCAGAAACCAACACTCTGCCTTATGCTACCAGACTGCGTGCCCCCGGCGAAACTCTGATTATGAGTTTATTTAATCCTTTAAAAATTGGTGTAATGCCTGCTTCAAAAACAGAGGAAACAGTAGAAGAACTTAAACAGTTTTATCCGCAGTTAGAAGCAGTAGAGAGTGTAATTGCCTGTGGTCTTTCCAGCCTAAATCCGATTATCCATGTTCCCGGCTGTATCCTAAATGCAGGTCATATTGAACAGGCAAAAGGTGAATTTTATTTCTATACAGAAGGATTTTCTTCCTGTGTTGCTCATGCTACTGAGGCAGTAGATAAGGAACGTATCGCTCTATTGCAGCGCTTTGGTTATCACAGCGATATTGCAGCTCATGGTATAGGTGGTGCAGTGGTTACAGATGACATTCAAGAAGCAATCGCAGGCGATCCGAACTTTGCAAAAATCAAAGGTCCTGCCGATTTAAAAAACCGCTATTTTTCAGAAGATATTCCTTATGGTATTGCACCATGGGCAAAACTTGCTCATGCCATGAATGTACCAACTCCGTTAATGGATAGCTTAATTTATATTGGTACTTCAATTTTGGGTTTTGATTGCTGGGAAAAGGGATATTCTTTAGAAGATCTTGGCATTGCAGATATGAGTGTAGAAAAATTGAAGATATATTTACAAAATGGTTAATCAAGCACACAAATTATTACATTAAAGTTATATGAGGGAAGGAATAAAAAATTATGTCATTTCATTCAATCGAACCATCACAACTTGATGAAAATCTATTTCAATTAATTGGCAAGGAATGGTTTTTAATGTCTGCCGAAAAAGACGGACGTGTCAATCCGATGACTGTAGCTTGGGCTACAATGGGTATTTTATGGCAAAAGCCGGTTGTTATTTGTGCTGTACGCCCAGAACGTTTTACTCGTGAATTTTTAGATGCTTCAGAAGTATTTAGTCTTTCCGTCTTTGATAAAAGCTGGAAAAAGATGTTGGGCTACTGTGGTACAGTTTCCGGTCGTGATGAGGACAAAGTAGAAAAATCCGGTCTGACCGTAGTTCACAAAGAAAATGTTCCATACTTTGAAGAAAACCGCATGGCATTTTTATGCCGCAAATTATGCGTAACTCCTTTAGCAGAACAGGATTTTCTTGGAGATACTGCTTTTACTGGAAAATGGTATGGCGGCGAAAATAATGCAGACGGTACTGGCGGAGGCTATCATCTACTCTATATCGCTGAAATTACCGACATCTTAATAAAAGATAATTAAAAAAATTTTTTATTTAAAGTACACAGCCGAAAGCTAAATGGAGTAGTGCTATGCAGAGTTATCATTTCCCGTCGGCACTTAGGCACGGTATTGTTGTGTTTTCGTGCCTTATGTGTCCGCTATGAAAATAGGAAATGCTAAGCGCAAGCGAGCCCGGAATAGAACGCCATTTGGCTTTCGGCGTCCTCCTTTTGAGAACTTCTTTTATTAAGATGATTCCATAGGATATTCTACCACATAATACTCATAAGCATTGATTACCGTAGTATTTCCAAACCGATCTTCCCGTTTAAAATTTCTGCCATAATTGGCATGAACATGTCCATGAAAGAAAAACTTCGGTTCATATTTTTCCATTAATTTTCGAAAAGCTGCAAATCCCCGATGCGGTCGATCTTCCATATCGTTGACTTGGTAAGCAGGGGCATGTGTAACAAGTATATCAAATCCTTTGTGTTTCCACAATTTCCACCAAAGTTTCCAAATTCGCCGCTGCATTTGCTGTTCGCTGTATTGATTAGGAGCGCCGGGAATATATTCCATAGAGCCTCCCAATCCGAGAATTCGCACTCCTTTGTATACAAAAATACTGTCTTCAATACAGATACATCCCTCCGGTGGTCTTTCTTCATATCGTCCATCATGGTTTCCTTTTACATAGAGCACAGGCACATGACAAAGTGTGGCGAAAAAAACCAGATAATTCGGATCTAAGTCACCGCAGGAGATGATTAAATCAATATCTTTCATCTTTTCTGGTTCGTAATAGTCATATAGAGATTTGGATTTTTGATCTGCCAAAACCATAATATTCATACTATTGTTTTTCTGTGTTGGTTGTTTCATCGATTTTTACGCCCTGAAGCTGTACCAGCGTCTGAGCTTCCTCCGTTAATTCTTCAAATTCGGGAATTTGTCCTACCACGTTTTCTACTAACCAATCCATTGTAATAATATCTTCTGCTTCTAAAGTTTTTCCCTCTTCGCATCGAATCATTCCGTCTTGAGAGTAAATCCGTCCGTCAAAAGGATGAAAATCACCGGCACAAATGGATTTCTTTAAAAATTCAATCAGACGATGTGTTCCATGAGGCATATCTTTAGAACAAATCACATCAATTACATCTGCCGACATACCCCACCAGTAATTAACAGCTTTTTTTCCTTTTTGTGCATTGGTTTCACTGTTATTGCTCATTAGATTTTTTACAATTCGTTCATAAAATTTGCCCCAATGCCAAATAGGAGTGGCAAGATTTTCTAACGTGCCATTTTCATTTTTTCGATAGAGTCCATATTCCCGGGAAGCCCGCTGCGGTGTAATAACATCGTGATCGGAAATAAAAATAATCCCTTCCTGATCAAGTCGCTCCCTTGCATTAACGCCTTTCACTTTTGACCATACCAGATGAACTTTGACATAGGGATTGATCATTTTTGCACCCAATGCAAAAGCATTGATATTTGCGATTGTCCCATAGATTGGGTATTCTGCAATATATCCTAGCCGTTCGGTTCGGGAGAGTGCGGCGGCAATCGCACCAATTAAAAATTTCGATTCATACATTCTGGCAAAGTAAGTAAAGATAGAAGAGTAGGACATTTTAATCGAACAGTTAAAAATCTTTACTTTCGGATGCTGAATTGCGGAACGTACGCTTTGATTTACCATTTGAATAGCCGTAGTGAAAATCAAACTGCATCCATTTGCAATCGCTTCCTCAATCGCAGCTTCTACATCGGCGTCTGTATCAGCTTTGTCAAATGCCATTGTTTTTATTTTTCCGTTAAAAATCTGCTCTAAATGCAGTCTTCCTAGTTCATGCGCATAAGTCCAGCTAGATGTTTCGGTTGTCTTTGGATAGATAAATGCAATTTTTGTTACTTCTGGAATGAGATTGCTGAGTGTTCCTGTAGGAAGAATACGGTTGAGAAAGGAAGATTTTTCTGTTTCCGGGTTTTGGATGAGTTCAACCTGACCGCCTTTATCTGCAAGTCGGATTTCGTTCCAAGTTTTTTGAAGTGCTTGGTATATTTCTCGATCGGTTTCTTCCTTTACTTTATCATAACCGTAAATTTCGATATAGATTAAAAAAGCATCCGAAACATTCATTTCAAGTTTTTCTCCGCCAGCCATGCGAAATGCCTTTTCAAATCGGATATAGGCGGAATGAAAATGCAGCCGTTCGTCTTCTTCCCAAACTTCTCCTTCTTTTTTTCCTATTAATTTTAAAAGTTTTTTATAGCTTCCTTCTTTACTGAACCAGACATCATAGTTTTGGGCAACCTGATAAAAATCCAAAAATTCATAGTAAAGCCGGTTTTCTTTTTCTTCTGTCTTTTTTGGAACTAATCGAATTACCGTTCCGGTAATATTATAAGTTTCTAAAAATTTCATAACACTGACCCGCTTATTGCCCTCTTGTACATAAAATTGATTCATAAATTCATAAGCAACAATTGGATCTTGAATTCCTTCATTGATTTGATATTTGTAAAGGGAGATCCATTTCATGCCAAATTCGGAGTCGTCTGGAAGAAGCGGCATAAAATTATTGGCGAATGCGTTGCTGCGTCCTGCCGTTTTTGTTCCGATAATTTTCTTTAATGGAATATCCATCAGACCCAGATCAATCGTAGCTACGATTTCTGTATAAGATAAAATATCATCCAGTGCTGGAAGGTAGGGGTATTTTCCTTTGATCAGAGCAGATTGATAACTCTGTCTTCCCTGTTTTAGTGCGGTTATATATTCCTTTGATGCCATAATAAAATCCTCCTAAATAAATTTGTTATTTTTCAATGATATTATTTTATTCCCAATTTGAAAAATATAGTAGTTAGAGTAAAGGGTAAATTTAGAAAAGAGTAAATTTAGAAAAAATTTAGAAATAAGTAAGTTTGGATTATTTTTTTATAGCAGACACGAAGGCTTTCTGGTTTAATGCCTTCGTGTCTGTAGAAATTATTTTCCGTTTATGACTTACTTAGTATAAATTGTCCTACAAGTCCGTCTAATGTAGTTGCCTGAGCCGATAATTCCTGACTGGTTGCGGAAGATTCCTGTGCGGCAGCAGAATTGCTTTGTATCACTTCTGATATCTGGTTGACGCCTTGTTCTGCCTGACGCATCGTATCGGTTTGATGTTCTACCATAATACTTAGTTCCTGGGAAGATTCTGCAATCTTTTTAATTCCGTTGACTACGGTTTCAAGTGAATCGGATGCCCGATCTACAGCGTGATTGCCGTTGGAAATTTCTCTTATTGAGCTTTCTATCAGTTCTCTGGTATCTACAGCGGCTTTTGCACTTTGTTCTGCAAGCTGCCGAATCTGTTCTGCCACAATCGCAAAACCACGTCCTGCTTCACCTGCTCTTGCTGCTTCAATTGAAGCATTGAGTGATAACAGATTGGTTTGAGATGCAATCGATTCGATTTCAGAGATAATATTTCCAATTTTAGCAGAAGAATCACTGATTTTTTCCATAGCACCTACCATAGTAACCATTTCTGTACGGCTGATATCTGCTTCATCTGCATAATTCTTTGCTAAATGATAGGCTTCATCTGCACGATGTGCACTTTTTTCAATCGTTTCCGTAATATCTGCCATAGTTGCCTGAAGTTCTTCTACTGCACTTGCCTGTTCGGTAGCACCTTCTGCAAGGCTTTGAGCAGATTGAGCCAGATTTAATGATCCGGCAGAAACTTGTCCAGATGCTTCTCGAATCGAAAGCAGAGTATCCGTCATTTGATTTCGCAGTCCATGCATAGAATCGATTACTTTTAAGAAATCATGCTGATATTTATCACTGATTTTAGAACTGATGGCATAATTTCCTTTTTCCATTTCGCCTAATAGTTCTCCGATATCATTGATAATCAGATTTAACATACCTGCCATATCAGTAGCATCTTTTATCATGTCGGCTACTTCATCTTGGCTTTCAACCTGCGGGAATGGAGAAGAAAGATCACCTGCAGAAAACATTTTAAAGCGATCGCCAAGTGCTTTCATTGGTTTTGAGATACCGTTTGCTATATTTTTTCCAATTCGAATGGAAATAATAAATGCGGCAAGTGTGACACCAACAATAATAAGAGAAAGAACAATACTTAAAGTAATCAATGTTCTTGACAGTTTTTGCCCTTCGGTTACTTTTACGTTTAAAAGTTCTTCTAGTTTCGCATAAATACTGTTATATACAGGAGCAAGCTCACCCAGTGCAATATCTTGAGCCTGTCTGCAGAGTTCCCGGTCTGTTGTTGCGCCGATTGACATAATTCTCTCGTCTAATGCCCAATAATTATTAAGTTCTGATGCAATTTCATCATAAGTAATTCGTCCAGATTCTGATACAATCGAATTTTCTATATCAGAAAAATATTTTTCAAATAAAATTTTAGCTTCATTATGCTGACGTGTAACACTTTCAATAGCATCTACATCGTCATAACCGATTGCAGCACGCAGTGATGAACGAATATCTGCAAATTCAAACATTGCTTTTCCAATATCACCCTGTGCAAAACCAAAATTAGTTAAAGCATAGGAATATCTGTTTGCAATAGTAATAAGTGCAATTAATCCAATAAAAGCCGTTATTGCCATGATTGTCGAAACCAGAATAAAAGATTTTGTAAGTCTTTTTTCTATGTTGTCATTTTTAAACATAGTGTTTTCCTCCTTATTTAGCGTTATTTCATTTTGTTTGCATATTTTTTTACATTAATTTAAAATATGTAAAATAAATTTATAGAGATTCTATAGTATTATAATCTTTTTTTAGAATTAATACAACAAATTTTTCCAATATTATATAATCTTTTTATTTCCTTTTTTTCCATTTTGTTGTCTTGAAATTAAGAAAATTTTTATAAATTTTCGTTTTGTTTTTGGCTTTATAACAGGAAAGAGGAAAGAAATAAATTATTTCTTTTTTAGGATAATTTGTAAATAAATGTAAAAATTTGAAAATATATGGGAACAAAGCAGCTTTTTTTCTTTTGATTTAGAAAAAATATCGGTTAGACGATTATATTATTTATAAAGAATATTTGTGAAGAATAGGGCATATTTATTTTTAATAGTGTATATTTGATAAAAATATTTTTATCAGATAGGATCGGATAATATGGATAGTCAAAAAAGAGAAAATATTTTAAATCTTGCTTTAAGTGCAACGCCAGAAGAGTTAGAGCAGTCATTGGTATTGGATTCTGGATTTGAAGCGGAAACACAGTTATGGGAAGTTATTGTTCGTTATGATGTAGGAACTTTACCGGAAATGGAGGAGAATAGAGAGGGGCTTTGGGAACAGCTTCAAAGAGCAGGGGTGCTTGGTACAAGAGAATTGGAGCAAAAGAGAGGGATTCGAGTTGTGGAATTGCTTGGGGGATATGGGATTTTGACATTGACAAGACCTCAGATTTTAAAATTATCAAACGTACCGGAAATTACTTATATTGAGATGCCGAAAAGGCTGTTCTTTTCTGTGGACAAGGGAAGGGCAGCCTCTTGTATTTCCCCTCTTCAGACTGGAACAGTTGGTGGAGCAAGGCAAAGACTGTTAGGAAATGGAGTATTGGTTGCGATATTGGATTCTGGAATTGATTATTTTCACCCGGATTTTCGAAAAAAAGACGGAAGCACCAGAATTTTACGAATTTGGGATCAGACAGCAGTATGGCAGCCAAGACAAGAGGAAATAGAAGGCGAACAGGAAAATGGAAATGAAGAACAGGCAGGTAGCAGAGAACAAATAGGAATTTTTAGATATCAAATGGGAGTGGAATACACTGAAGCACAGATTAATGAAGCATTAAGCCGCAGCACCAGACAGGAAGCATTAAAGGTAGTACCAGTTACAGACAGTACTGCATCTGGACATGGAACAGCAGTGGCATCTATTGCTGCCGGAAACGGAAACGGCAGTCAGGGCGAGCAGTATCGGGGAGTTGCACCGGAGAGCAGTTTATTGATTGTAAAAGTAGGAACACCAAGAGAAAACAGTTTTCCTCGTACCACGGAGCTTATGATGGCGGTAGATTATACATTGCGTACAGCAGCAGCACTTCGTATGCCGGTTGCGATTAATATTAGTATCGGAAATAATTATGGTTCACATGACGGGACATCGTTATTGGAAACTTATTTAGATACGGCTTCTGATACCGGAAGAGCTGTGATCTGTATTGGAACAGGGAATGAGGGAGCTTCTCGTGCTCATGTATCGGTTCAGTTAGAAGAAAGAAGGATACAGGAAGTAGAGTTTTCTATCAGTACCTATGAAACAGGACTGACCATTCAGCTTTGGAAACGATATACGGATAGTTTTCAAGTCGAGTTAATCAGTCCGTCTGGTGCAACAGCAGGGCCGTTTCGACAGGAATTAGGAACACAGGAATTTCGGCTAGAACAGACAAAATTGCTGTTATATTATGGAGAACCAGCACCTTATACGCAGGCGCAGGAAGTTTTTTTGGATTTTTTGCCGCAGGATACTTATCTCAATACTGGTATTTGGAGAATCCGTTTAATCCCGGAGCGAATTGTGGCAGGAGATGTGAATCTTTGGCTTCCCGGAAGCGGAGCTGTAAATTTTGGAACAGGTTTTTTAATGCCGACACCAAATATTACACTGACCATTCCGTCTACAGCCGCAAAAGTAATTTCAGTTGCAGCTTATGATACAGCCAAAAATGCTTATGCCAATTTTTCCGGCAGAGGTTTTACCCGTGTAACAAATCAAGTAAAACCAGATCTTGCTGCTCCCGGTGTAGGAATTATGTCGGCGAGTGTAGGCGGAGGGTATGGCAGCCGAAGCGGGACTTCTTTTGCAACACCATTTGTAACCGGGAGTGCAGCATTGATGCTTGAATGGGGAATTATACGGGGAAGAGATCCCTATCTTTATGGTGCTGTTATAATTAGACTAAAATACGATTTTTATGGTAAGAAGTCTTTTGAATGGAGGGAGGACACTAGAGGACGCTGGAGGATGCTAGATTCGAAAACGGTGGGCAGCCTGCTGTTCCGGTTTCCAAAAAGCAAGGAGTTCTAAGACTTCTGCCTTTTCTTTTCTCCAACCGGACAGACCGGGGCGCAATTCGCCCTCATGACAGGCGAAATGGAATTGGTGTAAGGAAGGATTTTACCAGTTGTAATATAGCTTCTTTCCTATCATATGGGCTAAACACGCCCCTTTTTTTTCACACCCTGCATAGAAGCAGGATGTGAAAAAAATCTTAGATTTTCGAGCAGAAGTCCAAGAACTTCTA
>CAJUGZ010000149.1 GCA_910585855.1 uncultured Lachnospiraceae bacterium
TCCTGCTTCTATGCAGGGTGTGAAAAAAAAGGGGCGTGTTTAGCCCGGATGATAGAAAAGAGGCTGTCTTATGGTAAGTAAAATTCCTTCTTACATCAATTACGTTTCGGCTGAAATGAGGGCGAATTGCGCCCCGGTCTGTCTGGTTGGATCAAGGAAAAGGCAGAAGTCTTAGAACTTCTTGCTTTTTGGAAACCGGAACAGCAGGCTGCCCACCGTTTTCGAATCTGGCGTCCTCTTGCACCCAAAAGTTCTTACCCCATCTTCTCGTAAAATCAAAATGTTGTTTCTCCTGCTGCAAAATATAAGAGCAAATCCAAACTGAATCTTTTACTTGAATCTGCCCTTATTCTATAAAAAAATCTCCTAAAGTTCTTCCACTTTCTTAATCAATACCAACCGATCCCCGGGCTTAATCCGATCCTCCGTCAGTTCATTTACTTCCCGGATGCTTTCTACCGTAGTATAATACCGCTTAGCAATCTTCCACAAACTATCCTCTTTTTTTACAATATACCCAACAATTCCCGGCAGTTTCTCTACCTCTTCCATATCATAAGGCTTTGCCTCTACATTGGTTATAATATATGCACTCAACTGCTCCATAACCAACACTTCCAAATGAATCATTGCTTTTAATTCTACTTCATCCCCGCCAAGCATAACTGCCCCTAACTGTTCCAAAGAATGTCGAAGATGCCATGTTGTATGCTCATGCATCCCCGGAACTTCAATCTGATAGGAAAATGGTATCATTCCGACTGTCTGCTGAATCGGCTGATTGTCATCCGGTGCCAGATAAAGCACAGATACCGTAACAATTCCGTCAATCTGCAGCCCGCTCTCTGTCCGCAGAACCTCGTCAATTTTAATCGTTCCGCTGCTGCTGATAATCTGAAGAATCTTTGGCTGCTGATTTGACAGCTTGATTTTCTCCGAAGCTTTGCACTTTGAAGAATTTCTTGCCAGCAGATGTTCATAAGAAATCTGCTCTTGTACTGGCTCTAAATTCCTCATAGAAGAATAGACATCATTCATAATCTCACAAGAAGCATCCCGATAAAGTGTAATATCCATATCAATCACATAATCTAATCCTAATACCCGCTGTTCTCCGTCATTATCCGGCTTTGCTTCCATCTCATTTCCATTCAGCCGATACCGAATATCCGGTATCATATCTTCCGCCGCATCCCGGCACTCTACATTTCCCTGCACCGGAATAGTCAATTCCACCCATTGATAAGAAGCATTTTCATCTTCACTCTGATAAAGAACAAAGATTACCACCTCCCCCTGCAGATAAAGCGCCCCTTCCAATGGTCGTGTATCCATTGCACGAATCTGTGCTTCTGTCCAAAGAATCCTTGCAATATTCGGCTTGTTGGCAGACAATTCCATATCATCCTTAATCCGATAAACATCTCTGGTTCTTACCGCAGCCGGAGTAAAAATCAGTTTCTCCGTAGTATATTCCAAATCAGCCTCCCCAGACAACGCACTTCCCGGTTCTTTTATCAGCGTTTCCTCGGCACATGCATGTAAAGTAACCACCGCACGAACACTGATTTTCCGAGAATGAATTAAAGTAATTGAGCTATCTTCAATCTCTGGCTCAATCGATATTTCATCTCCTTCCCGAACCCCCTCCATATTGATACTTTCCTCAAATGGAACTTCACCTTTTAGATTATGTATACTATGACTTCCCCGATCTTCACTGCTATATAAAATATGATAAACCAATTTCCCCTTTATTCCAACTCTATCTGGAAGGATACGCACCATATCAATCTGCACTTCACTTGCCTGTTTCATAATCCTTGCAATATCGGCATTTGCATCTGGCACATTTCGATCATCATCCATAACAATCTGTGTCATTCCTTCTGCCTTCCGATGCGTAAACACCATGGTTTCCTTTATCACTTCCATATTTGTTTCCATTTTCCGCCCCTCCCTCTTTCCTGATTCCAGCCCAGCTAAAACAATTTACCAATCCACCAAAAAATTCCTTTCACTTAAACACTACTGGTTCTTCCCGCTTTTCTATCTTTATCACAATATAAGGATAAGTCGGTACTTCATCTATCTTTTCCCCCTTCGCCGGACCAATTAAACTAGTATCCAAATAAACCGCATCTTTTCCCAAATAACACTCATTTACTGTAATACTATAACCACTCGTCTTTTGTTCTCCATAACCGACAATCAAATAAATCGCTTCATCCGTTGTATAAGTATTTTTCATTTCCCCGGTCTTTTTCGTTTCAATAAAATCCGAAACCTCCTTTGGAAGTTCTGCATCTGGAACTACCGTAAAATCAATATCCTTCTGCTTCTCTTCCTTTTGTGTTGTAATCTGACAAGAAGTTAGGGCAAGGGGAATGGTCAGCAAAAGAATAACCATCAAACCATATAAAACAAACTTTTTCTTCATAAAATCACCCAATACTATGTAATTTAGAATTGGTATAATTATATGAAAAGATTAAAAAAATATGCAAAAAATTCTTGGCAAAGAGGGGGACGCCGGAATAGACTTCCCTTCAGATTCCAGCGTCCCTTCCCCACCCCAAAAAATCTCGCTCCTATTTTTGCTCAAAAAAAGACTGCATCCTAATTTTCATCAGCAAGAACTACCGCCTTAATTGTAACTGCAAGATATTTTTCCTTATCCTCTGGTGTAAACACTACCTCAAATGTCTGTCCTACTTTCACTGTATCAGATGAACAAGTCACCGTTCCTTTTACTTCTGTCCCATCTGCAGCAAATACTTGAGCAGTAAATCCCCCAACTGCCACACCGGCATCTCCCACTGCTCCAACTGCACCGCCTGTTGCCACTTTCCACTCTACCATTTTATCTTTTACTGTACCTGTAATAGAACTTCCGCTTATCGTTGCTGTAATTGTACGAACCTCCGGTTCTACTGCAGTAATATTCCATTTTGCAGTAAAATCAACATTTTTCTCTCCCATCACAACCTTTGTCAAATCTACTGCATCTTTTGTATCCGCCGATTCATACCACCCAGCAAATACAGCATTTTCCCGAACTGGATTGCCAACTCCTGCCGCTGTCAAAACGTTTGCCGCTGTTTCACCTTTTTTCGCTTTTAAAACTTGTGTAGAAAGTTTTTCGGTTGTTTCTCCTGCCTGATCATTTAGCGTCTTTACTTCCCAATATCCGCCATTTGCATGTAAAACAATATCATAATATTCTTTTACCTGACCATCTCCTGTAAAAACAGCATCTCCTGCCACTGCATCAACCTTTGCATTTTTCTCCACTTCTACCTTTGGCTTTACACCTGCTGCAGTCTTAACCTGCCCTGCCTGCACCTGATCTGCCAAAACAGTATTAACATCTGCAGCAATTTCAAATGTATCTACTTTTCCAGTTCCTTTTAATACAACAGAAGATTTTGTATAAATTGTCCCGATATTAATATTTAATGTCAGTATTACATTTCCACCTTCAATCTCCACTCGATTGACCAAAGTACCTGCACCAAAAAGAAGATGCAGTGGATTTGCTTCTTTTGCTTTTTTTGCTACCAAAGGACTCCTCAGTGTACAATTTGTAAATTTCACACTGCTGCTTCCTCCGCCTTCTACAATCGTATTTCCATCCACCGTCAGTCCGTCCAATACCACTGTTCCGTCTGCAACGGCACTGCTTATTGTCAGTTTACTAATCCTGTCTGCCACACCATAAGACAATTTATTAACTGCATTTTTATCACATATAACCGGATTTTGATCCGTTCCTCCTTTTAAGATCTCAACCTCTCTGGTTCTTTTATTGACCCGAATACTTTGATCAGCGCTTGTTATCCAATTATTTACACTACTGCTGCTCCCGCCTCCGCTGCTTCCGCCCGAACTAACATAAGTGACATCCGAATTTGTTGCGCTTGCGCCGTTCCATACCCCGTCTGAATTTAAACTCCACATCTTCCCCCCGATTGTGATATTTCCAGTCTGCATCACTCCCGATCCAGTATCTAAATAGTACCACTTTCCGTCCCTTGGCTTTATCCACCCGGTCAACATTCCACCCGAATGATAATCCATAAAGTACCATTTTCCGTCCCTTGGCTTTATCCATCCGGTTTTCATATCACCATTATTATAGTCCATAAAATACCATTTGCCGTCTTTTGGTTTGATCCACCCAGTCTTCATATCGCCGTTATGATAATCTAAAAAATACCACTTCCCATCTCTTGGTTTGATCCATCCAGTTTTCATAATTCCAGTATGATAATCCATAAAATACCATCTGCCGTCTTTATCCTGAACCCATCCCGTCCGATAAGAACCATCAGAATTGACATAACGCCACCCTGAAACATCCTTTCTCCATCCAGCGGAAGCTGCTGTCACTGGTATCCCGCTGCCTATCATTAAAGCTGCGGAAAGTATTGCTGCAACACCTTTTTTCCATCTCTTTCTCATCATTACAATGCTCCCTTTCTTCCATTTTATTTTCTAATTATTGGACTATTTTTACGACTCGTATTTTCGTCTTATCAACATTATAAAATAGCTTTTTTTAAATTGCATGGAAAAAAGGCATTTTTACATTTATCTTTTTTTGTCCTAAGTATCTAGCTACTTTATGGTTATTCCTCTATCGTTTCAAAAACATTAGATGACAAAACCGTTCTCTTATGAAGCTCTATTCCGCTTTCATCGGGAACAATCGTAATCGGCAATTCAATCGTTGCCCGAACATCTTCCCCCTTTTCAAATGAATAATACAATAATACATATTCCAAGCGATAATTCCCCACCTTATAAAACTTACTTATCGATCTATTTCTAGAATCACTTACACTTGGTTCCCAAAAAAAAGTTTCTTTATCCTCTACTCCCTCTGGAAACGGAAGAAAAATAGTATTATAGATTTCCTTTTTTTTCCCGGTATCTTCATTGATTAAATTAATTCCAACCGATATTTGATCCGGCCAATACCAGCAAAACCACTGTCCATCAATCGAATCCACCTTTGCCCATGTACGAATCCTTTCTCCTTCCCTATACACCCTCTTATCCGACCTCGCATAAAATATCATCTGTCCGTCCATAATATAGCTTTCTTCTACCGGATCGGATTCCGCCTTCATTACAGTAATTGTCTTTTTTCCAACAGCTTTATGTGGTTCATCTGCATCATCTGAATCATAATAAAGAAATTCCGCTGTAAAAACATATTCTCCCACCGGCAAACAAAGCCCTGTCCAACCACAATATAAAAGTGGAATACACAGATCCTTTTCCTTTACACAGCGTCCACTTACTTCTAATCCCCTTTTTTCCAACCCAAAAGCATAAAGCAGATCATAGTTGTTATATTCATCCATTATCCGCTTTATTTTCTCTCCTGCTTTTAGTTCATATAATCTTAACGCTAACATACCAAGTAATCCTTCCATATCTGTTTTTACATGAAAGCCATTCTCTCCTATAATTTCAACATTACAGGCAGTCACTTTATAAAAAACACTTTCCGATGCAGCATTTTCTATTATTACCGAATAAGGAATCCATTCTCCATCCATATAAGTATCCTTTTCGGTAAATACCTCAACGATCACATCCTCTTTCTTTAAATCTGTCCTCATAATTGAATCTCTATAAAAAATAAGAAAAATAACGATAAAAGAAAGAAAAATTCCGATACACAATTTTATTTTTAATCTTCCATTTTTCAATTTTTTCCATCCCTCCTATTCTTTCTTTTTCTTTCGAAGTTCCTGAAAAAATTCCGTAATCATCCGGCTGCACTCCTCCTTACAGACTCCAATTTCTATCTCTGCCTGATGATTAAATTCCGGCACTTGCAGCAGATTCATTACAGATCCTGCACACCCTGCCTTTGGATTCATACATCCAATATACACTTTCCTAATTCGTGCCTGTACAATCGCCCCGGCACACATTTGACAGGGTTCTAATGTCACATAGATATCACAATCCTCTAACCGCCAATCCCCCATCACCCGGCTTGCTTTCCGAATTGCATTTAATTCCGCATGAGAAAGCGTATTTTTATCTATCACCCTCCGATTATACCCTCTTGCAATTATCTTCCCCTGATAGACAATCACACATCCAATCGGAACTTCTCCTATTGCCGCTGCCTTCTTTGCCTGCCGTATAGCCTCTCTCATAAATTTTTCCTGTTCTGTACTCATAATCTCTCCTTAACTTTCTCTATAAAGCAAAGAATACTGCCGATGATCTACCCATTCTCCATGTACTTTAGCATACCCTCTTGCCGTTCCTTCATAATAAAATCCCAAACGCCCAATCAATCGAATAGAAGGCAGATTCTCCGGTGCAATATAAGCCGTAATCCGATGCAGCCGATACTGCGGCACAATATCCGAAAGTAAAAATTGAAGCGCCTCATACGCATAACCATGATGGTGAAAAGCACTGTCAAATTTATATCCTATGTTACAGGAATCATAAGGTGTTCGGCGAAATCCAGTCAAAGAAACCGTACCAATAATCCGATCCGGATTAGATTTTAAATAAATATAATACCGCAGACTAATCCCCTTTATAATCTGATTATACTCCGCTGTCAGCATATCTCTGATATAACCCATAGTATAAAAATTTTCACTTTTCTCCCCTTCATACTGCTCAAATAACCACCGATTACTAGAAAGAAATGTCAATACCTGAAATGCATCCATTGCATTTACCACTCTTAAAATCAGTCGTTCTGTTTCACATACTAATTGCATATTTTTCGCCTCGATTACTCTTCTTTTCTATTTCCACTATAACAAAATTTTTTTCATATTGCAATGCAGTTTATCACATGATCTCTAAATATCAGAATAGAAAAGAAAACAAAGTTAGGATGCTATTCTTTTTTATCTCGAAACCAAGAAACAGCCAGATGCAAAAACCGTGGGCAGCCTGCAGTGACTTTGAAAAAAAGTTAGACGTTCTTGACTTCTGCTTAAAAACCTAAAATTTTTTGCATATCCTGCTTCCATGCAGGGTATGCAAAAAAAGGGGCGTGTTTAGCCCATATATGTATCGAGAAGAAACCACCTTGTGGATGATAAAATCTTTTGGTATACCAGTCCCATTTTGGTTGCGATATGGGCGAATTGCGCCCCGGTCTGTCCGGCTGAACGCACCATAATACAGAAGTCTTAGAACTTCTTGCTTTTTGGAAGCCGGAACAGCAGGCTGCCCACGATTTTTGCATCTAGCGTCCCCCTATCACTAAACAAATCTTTTTATATTCTAAGACTATTTCATCCCACTAGAAAAATTTTTTAAATTTTTCACTTATTATTCATTTTTATCGTGACATTTCCCAAAATCTATAGTATAATAAAAGTAAATTTAACTAATTTCAAGCAAAAATTTTTCCACATTTCTATCAACAGAAAAAACAGCACAAAAGAGAGGTGATACAGCCAAAACAACATATATTCTCTATTTAGCCAGTCCAAAAAAATTTTTGTGCAAGTTCTAAACTTTCTTTATTTTTTATCCGAAAAATAAGAAGAATACAACTAATTATTATGCACCTAATAGGAGTGATACTATGGTTAATAGCGTATATCAATATTATCTCACAAATTATGCCTATAAGGAAACCAGCCACTATGATACACATAAAAAAAGTGAGCTGCGTGAGATTTATAAAAACATTATTAAACAAAACAAAAAATCTCCCCTATATCGTTTTAACTTCACTGACGAGGTGCAGCGTTTTGCCATTGATTTAAAGGAAAATGCACGTTCCTTCCGCAATGTAATTCTGGACGCAACAACAGAGGCCGAATCTGGCACTCTTCTTGCACAGAAAGCTGCCTTTTCTTCTGATGAAGATACGATAGCCGTTACTTATGTAGGAAATAACCCTACCCTAGAAGAGGAAGGGGTTGCCTGTGAAATTGAAGTAAATCAACTAGCACAGAGTCAGATGAATATGGGAGATTTTTTACCGTCTGAGCGATTGGATTTTCAAACAGGTTCACACTCTTTCGATTTATCTATCGGAAGCAGTACCTATGAATTCCAATTTAAGATCTCCGACAGTTCTACTAATTTGAAAGTACAGGAAAAACTTGCCCGCTTAGTAAACCGTTCCAATGTTGGACTGCGTGCAGAAGTACTGAAAGATCAAAACGGCAGCAGTGCGCTGCAGCTAACCAGCACACAATCTGGTATATCCGACAGCAGAAATCCTTTATTCCGCTTTACCGATCTTTCAGAAGATGACGATTCCTGTATTGCACTGCTTGGTTTAAACCATGTAGTAAGACAGCCAACAAATGCAAGTTTTACAGTAAACGGAGAAGAGCGGACTGCCTTTTCCAACACAGTTACTGTCAACCATGCCTATCAGTTGGAATTAAAAGATATTACAGAAGATGGGGAAAAAGTACAAATCGGTATGCACCAATCAGCAGAAGCCCTGCTGCAGCATATGAATCAGCTTGTAAACGGATTTAATTCCCTATATGATATCTCAAAAGAAGGGGACTGTACCAGTGATCGCCTTCACCGAGATTTAAACTATATCACAAAACGCTTCCGCTCTACTTTAGATTCCACCGGTCTGACTGTACAAAAAGACGGACACCTAAAAGCCGACGAAGCATTGATTATTCAATCCGCCAATGATGGAACTTTAAGTGCAGAATTTGAGCATCTCTCAAATTTCCGCAAAGCATTAATCCGCCAGATCAATCAAATTTCCATTGATCCGCTGGAATATATTAAACGTACTATGGTTTCCTATCCGAATCCAAAAAATAACTATACAAACGCTTATCATGTTTCCGTCTACAGTGGAATGATGTTTAATGGGTATATTTAAATGTATAATCAGAATAACTTTTTTCAATACAAAGGCTGACGCACAGTAATACATCTACTTATGCGCCAGCCCTTGTTATCATTTCCAATATTCCAGAAAATCATAAAATTACAATTATCCTTTTATCCCATTTATTCCTTAAATCCCTTTATCTAATCTCCTGCTGCATGATAACTCGGTTTTTACTTTGGTAATTCATCATTCGCATAATAAACTCCCATCCTTTCATCCATGGTTGTTCTGTCATTAAAAAATAAAAACTATTTTTACCAGCAAATAATCTTTTTACCAAAATTTTTTCCATCGGAACTTCTAATAAATTTGCCAATGCGAACAGATTGTCCACACTTGGAACTGCCTGACCAGAGAACCAGTGATAAACCGTCTGCGGGCAAGAAAGCCCAAGAAAATTTTGCAGTTCCATAACAGAAATCCGTCTTTCCTCACAAATTCTTTTTAAATTCTGTCCGGTTCGTTTCATATCAATAACAGGATATTCTATCTGCCCTATTATTTTCTTTTCTCTTTTTGTACTATAGCAATTTTCATCCTCTGTTCTGTCTTCCTCCATACACACTCCATTCCTTTCTTATTATTTTTTATGTTTCAAAAATTCTTTATCCCTTTAAATTCTCATCCTTTTAAAAATTATTCTATCTCTTTTCCTATTTTCTTAATAAGCTACTTCCTATCAGAATCTTCCAAAGACGTTTTTTGTCCTCCCGTCCCTTCATCAAAAGCCTGTTCCACCTCACTTATAATTCGATCATATACTTCCTGCTGCAATTCCCCACGCTTATAATAAGAATCCAATATATTTTCCACATCATTTAATGCCTTTTGCATCTTCGTTTGCTGTTTGTTATATCCATTTTTATCCACTTCATTCATATTTAACATGTCCCTCTTTACTTTCCATTCCAATAAACTATCCATTACCTAAAAAACCCAATCCGATTTCTACTTCTAAAATAGTTCAAACTTTTACTTCAACTCCACTTAACTCCTTTCTTATCTTTTCTTTAATTATAATCAAAAATAATCTCCCAACTTCCTCTTTCTTATTATAAAAGACATTTCTTATCTTGTCACTGAATTATAAATTCAATTTTAGAGGTAGTATATTCACCTTTATCGGATTTTATTCCTAGTAATAAACATTTTAATTCTTAAATAAACAGCCAAAGCCCAAAGCAAAATTTACATAAAATTAAAACTATAACTATTACATCAAAAATCTAAATATAAAACTATAAATATAAAATCATTGAACAAATTCTTAAATTCTAAAAACATGAATACCCTATATCTGCAAAACAAATAACACATTTTTCCTAGAATAAACTTATAAAATTAAAAAAGATAAACTTTTGATTTTACGAGAAGATAAGGATAAAAACTTTTTAGAATTTTTAAGCGGAAACTTGCTGGCAGCGTACGATTTTTATAAGAGGGAGGACGCTAGAGGACACCAGAGGACGCCAGAGGACGTCAGATTCGAAAACGATGGGCAGCCTGCTGTTCCGGCTTCCAAAAAGCAAGAAGTTCTAAGACTTCTGCATTTCCACACATCCAACCGGACAGACCGGAGCGCAATTCGCCCTCATTTCAGCCGAAACGAAACAGATGTAAGGAAGGATTTTACCAGCCGTAAGACAGCCTCTTTCTTATCATCCGGGCTAAACACGCCCCTTTTTTTT
>CAJUGZ010000150.1 GCA_910585855.1 uncultured Lachnospiraceae bacterium
GATGCAGAAGTCTTAGAACTTCTTACTTTTTGGAAACCGGAACAGCAGGATGCCTGAAGGGTTCGCATCTGGCGTCCTCCTTGGAAAAAAAGCAAACTCAGAATAACCCTTCCTTTCAAGTTCAACCTCTCCTAATTTCAATGTCCCCCTCCACATCAAAAAAATAGCCACACCTTAAAGGTATGACTATTTTTATCTTATTTAAACAGGATATGCCTTGTTTACCGTATCTGCTAAAGTAGGATCAACCTTGCTCTGCTGAGCTGCCCGATATTTAAAGAACTCTGTAGCTACCTGCGGGAACAGCGCATAGGAAAGTACATCTTCATCCTGCTGTATCCACTCCGCACATTCCTTACGGAATTTCTCAAGCTCTGGTTCGATCAGATCAGCCGGGCGACAAGTAATCGGTTTGGTATCTCCAATCGCTTTTTTCTGTACTTCCGGGTTAAACGGTTTTACTGTTTCTCCAAATTCTCCGGCAAGTACTTTTTTCGATTCCTTTGTTACCATCTTATATCGTTCACCCTGCAGTACATTTAATACTGCCTGTGTACCAACAATCTGAGAAGAAGGTGTTACAAGAGGTGGTTCTCCAAAATCTTTTCGTACACGAGGAATCTCCTCCAATACCTGATAGTATTTGTCTTCCTGTTTTGCTTCTTTTAACTGAGAAACCAGATTTGACAACATACCACCCGGAACCTGATATAGTAAAGTTTTGATATTTACACCCATTACTTTTGGATTTAAAAGTCCGCTCTTTAAAGCTTCTTCCTGCATTGGCCGGAAGTAATCTGCAATTTCAGCCAGCAGATTCTGATCTAATCCTGTATCATAAGGAGAGCCTTTAAATGTTTCTACCATTACTTCTGTAGCCGGTTGAGAAGTTCCCATTGAGAATGGGGACATTGCAGTATCAATAATATCTGCTCCTGCTTCCACTGCCTTTAAATACGTCATGGAAGCCACACCAGAAGTATAGTGTGTATGCATCTGAATCGGAAGTTTTGTTCCTGCTTTTAGTGCTTCTACCAATTCAGTAGCCTGATAAGGAACTAAAAGACCTGCCATATCCTTAATACAGATAGAATCTGCACCCATATCCTCAATTCTTTTTGCAGTGTCTTTCCAATAATCCAATGTATAAGCTTCTCCTAATGTATAGGAAAGTGCAACCTGAACTTCCTTTTGTCCGTTTGGATACTTTTTCTTTTCCCGATTTGAAGCCGATACTGCTGTTTTTAAGTTTCGAAGATCATTAAAACAGTCAAAAATACGAATAATATCAATTCCATTATACATGGATTTTTCTACAAAATACTCTACTACATCATCTGCATAATGGTTATATCCTAAAATATTCTGTCCACGAAACAGCATCTGCAGTTTTGTGTTTTTAAATCCTGCTCTTAATTTACGCAGTCTTTCCCAAGGATCTTCTTTTAAGAAACGAAGGGAAGCGTCAAATGTAGCACCACCCCAACATTCTACGGAGTGATAACCAACCTTATCCATTTTGTCAATAATCGGCAGCATCTGCTCTGTTGTCATTCTGGTTGCAATCAAAGACTGATGTGCATCACGCAAAACGGTTTCTGTAATTTTTACCGGTTTTTTTACCTGTCCAGCCATTTTTTCCTCCATCCTGTCTGTCCACTATTTTTTCAAAAAATTTCATAACAAACCAAAATCTATCCTTTTATTTTACACCAAACATTGCCATAAACGCTCCGGCTGCTACTGCCGTACCAATTACACCGGCTACATTCGGTCCCATTGCATGCATCAGCAAGAAATTTGTCGGATCTGCCTGTGCACCGACTTTCTGTGATACACGTGCTGCCATAGGCACAGCAGATACTCCGGCAGAACCAATTAACGGATTGGTCTTTCCACCGTCTAATTTACACATCAGCTTTCCAAATAAAACTCCGGCTGCTGTACCAACTGCAAACGCAACCAAACCTAAAACTACAATCTTTAATGTGGTTACTTTTAAAAATGCTTCTGCACTGGTGGTTGCACCTACGGAAGTACCAAGGATAATAACGACAATATACATTAATGCATTGGATGCTGTTTCCGTCAACTGTTTTACAACACCAGATTCCCGGAAGAGATTACCAAGCATCAACATTCCTACCAATGGAGCTGTAGAAGGAAGAATCAATACTACTACAATAGTAACAATAATCGGGAACAAAATCTTTTCCAGCTTTGAAACCGGTCTTAACTGTTCCATTTTAATCTTTCTTTCTTCTTCTGTTGTAAACAGCTTCATAATCGGAGGCTGAATAATTGGAACTAATGACATATACGAATATGCTGCTACTGCAATCGGACCCATATATTCCGTCTGCTGCAGCTTTCCTGCAAGAAAAATAGAAGTAGGACCGTCTGCACCACCGATAATTGAAATGGCAGCGGCTGCCTTATCATTAAATCCAAGAATAATTGCCATTAAATAAGCAGCAAAAATACCAAACTGTGCCGCTGCACCCAGCAAAAAACTCTTTGGATTTGCAATCAGCGGTCCAAAATCTGTCATTGCACCTACACCCATAAAAATCAGAGATGGAAGGATACTCCACTCATCAAGTAAATAAAAATAATGTAATAAACCGCCTACGCCATTTTCCGACTCTTCAATTGTCTTCATAATATCCGGGTATAAATTGACAAGCAACATACCAAAAGCAATCGGAACCAAAAGAAGCGGTTCATATTCTTTTTTAATTGCCAGATACAGGAAAATGCAAGCAACTACAATCATCAGATAGTTTCCCCAAGTTAAATTAAAGAACGCTGACTGATGAATGAGGTTTGACATTGTATCTACAATATACTGACCGTAGTTCATGTTTGTCCCCTTTCTATGTGTATCCTTTTTGTCTGATACCACACATTAGTTCATAGTAGCTAATACATCGCCCGCTTCTACCTGTCCGCCAACGGCTACATTGACACCTGCAATCGTTCCATCCTGAGGAGCTACGATTTCATTTTCCATCTTCATTGCCTCTAATATCAATACCACTTCACCTTTCTTCACTGCCTGCCCTGCATTTGCTTTTACTGCAAGAATCTTACCCGGCATAGGAGCCTGAATCTTTACACTGCCTTGTGCCCCTGCAGGAGCGGCTGCCTTTGGTGCTGCTTTTGGAGCAGCCTTCGGTACTGCCTTTGGAGCGGCTGCAGAAGCTACAGAACCTGCACCACCCTCTTCCACTGTTACATCATATGCTGTTCCGTTTACCGTTATTGTATAATTTTTCATTGAAAATTTCCTCCTAAATTTTTACTTATTTCCACGCTGACTTTGCAGCACGTTTAATACTTCTTACTTGGAAACCTTCCGAAGAAGTTCCGGCATAGGCCGCAATCGCCGCAGTAATAACTGCAACAAGTTCTGTATCATCTACCAATTCTTCCTCTTCTTCTGCCTCCTCAATTACAGGAGCAGGTACAATTGGAGTTGTTTTTATTTCAGCAGTCGGTTTTTTTGCATCCGCCTGATTGATATATTTAAACAAACTGATAATAAAGGAGATGAAAATCAGAACCAGAAATACCGTTCCCATACCAATCAGTGTATTCATCAACGCTTTTCCTGCACTGATTGTACCAGTTGCTACTAACATCATCATCGTCACCCCTTATTATTTTACACATCCATGCTTTTTCGCTGGACGATCCTCTCTCTTGGTAAACAACATTTCAAAAGCACCAATTACATACTTTCTGGTATCCTGTGCCTCAATAATATCATCTACATAACCTCTTTTTGCCGCTGCCACTGCACTAGACTGAACCGATGCATATTCTACCGCCTTTTCCGATACCAGTGCTCCGACATTCTCTGCTTTTTTCAATTCCTCTGCATACATAATCTTTGCCGCCTGCGTTGCATCCATCATTCCAATCGAAGCATTTGCCCATGCATATACTACATCCGCTCCAATCGACTTACTGTTCATTGTCAAATAAGCACTGCCATAAGCTTCCCCTGTTACTACACTTACCTTTGGAACAGTCGCATTTGCAAAAGCATAAGTCAGCTTAGCTGCTGCTCTGGCAATCGTCTTTTCTTCTGCCATCGTAGCACGATATCCCTTTACCTGTACAAATGTAAGAATTGGAATATCAAATGCATCACAAAACTGAACAAAATCCGCTGCCTTCTCACATCCTGCCGTCGTCAGCACCGGATCAAATTTCTCTGCTTCCTCTCCGTCCTCGCCATAGAGTACACTGCGGTTTGCCACAACTCCCACAGTAGAACCATTCAAACGAATCAATGCTGTTACCATTTCTTTGGCATACTGTTTCTTTGTTTCAAATACAAAACTATCATCCGAAAGCATAGACAATACCACAGCCGGATCAGCCGCCGCATTTTCTAAATCCAAACAGAGCCGATTACAATCATCTGCACATTCACCATAGGACAAATCATCTTCATTATTTGCCGGAAGAATTGTAATTAACTTTCTGATTTCAGCAAGAATCGAAAGTTCTTCTCCCACTATATCTACCATTCCAGACTGCTCACTGTGGAACTTTGCCGATGCACTGTCTAACTTAGAAACTGAATTTCCATCAATCGCATTTGGAGAATTTACAAATAACTTTGCATTTTTCTCTTCCATAAAAGTAAAATCCGTCAAAGTCGGAACTATTGCCATTCCACCGCCGCAAGTTCCAAAAATTGCCGTAATCTGAGGAATCACACCGCTTGCCAAAGTCTGCTGCATATAGACTTCTCCAAATCCGTTTAATGCATCAGTTGCTTCCTGCAGACGCAAACCTGCACAGTCAATCAAACCAATAATTGGTGCACCGACTTTCAGAGCCATCTGATAAAGATTCACAATCTTCTTTGCATGCATCTCGCCCATTGAACCATTCATCACGGTTGCATCTTGGCTATACACATACACAAGATTGCCTTCAATTACACCATAGCCGGTAATTACGCCGTCTGCAGGAGTTTCTTTCTGCTGCATATTGAAATCCGTGCTTCTTGCCGTAACATATCCGCCTATTTCAACGAAACTATTATCATCAAGTAATGCTTCAATTCTCTTACTTGCTGATACTTGTGCTGTACTACTCATGTTTTCAGCCCTCCATCTTCTTATTGTGACATCTATATATCAGAACCTAAAACAGGTTCTAATAATCCTAACACATTTTTTAGAATAAAAACAAATTTCTACCGATTTTAATTGTATCGCTTCCCACTGAAAATTTCAAGTCATATTTTGTTAAATTACTTATAATGTTCGTTTTCAAATCATTCATTATACAAAAAACTTCTCTTAATATCAAAATCGGAAGTCTTGACGCCGGAATTGGAAGAGAGGTCTGCTCCGGGCCCGCTCTCGCTTAGCATTTCCTCGTAGCGGACACTAAGGTGCTAAAATACAGCACCCAAGTGCCGACGGGAAATGATGACCCTGCGCAGACCTCTCTTCCAATTCCGGCTGTGCTGTCTTCCCTATGTACAGTCAACATTTCCATCTGCTCAAACAAAGTGGGACTTCTCACCGCCCGCAGTTTTACATAATGCTATATCTCCTTAATCGGCATACCCGTATCAAACCATGTAGGCTCACAGATAGCAGCATTTCTGCTTAAATTATATGCCAGTGATACAGTTGTAGAATTAGTTGACAACAGAATCAAAAAAGTTGCCAAATTAGAACAGAATGATTTAAAAGGACAGAAATATAAATAGGTGATTCGGAATGTTTAGAATAAATATATTAAGGATTTAAAAACCTATCAAAAAGCACTTGTTTCTGTAGGAAATTTTGACAAGTCCTATGGCTTTATTTGCAGCAAATCTGATCTAGAACATTAGAATCTATTAGAAATATATCATTTATTAAATACAACTAAATTTTTGATTTTTGATTTCTATAACGATAATATAAGACAACAAAAAGTCCCGCTGCCGATTAACAGCCAGACGGAGGAAGGTATTTGAAATTGCAGCGACTTCGTAGAAAAGTTAGAAGGTCTTAGGCTTCTGTTTCAATAGCAGGATTTTTGCACACAACGTGGGCAAAAAAAGGTGCGTGTTTAGCCCGCTAGCGGGCGAATTGCGCACCGTTCCGTCCGGTTAGATAAACCAAAATACAGAAGCCCTAGACCTTCTTACTTTTCGGAGACCGGAGCAGCAATTTCAAATACCTTCCTCCGTCTAGCGTCCGAATCATGACAATATACCTCCCTCAATCTAACGTCCGAATCACAACAATATACCTCTCTCAATCTAACATCCGATTAACATCCGAAGCACTACAATCCCTCCCAATATTTAAGGCAAAAACAACCGCACAATATACCGAAAACAATATTCAAAATCCTGCACCTTTACTGCTTCCACTGAAACTACTGAATATTCCCGCAAAAGCACCCTATCTCCCCCAGATTCCAAATAATACCGAACCATCCCAATTCGATCCCCTTTCTGTACAGGTGCTGTCAATTCTGAGGTCAAATGAACTTCCTTTACTACTTTCTCCGTTTCCTTCACCAACAACCCTACACTTCGATCCGGCTCTTTTATCGTAACCCCAATTACCACAGGTTCAAAGGGATCACCCGACTTGGCTGCACCATTCTCCACCAAAAGCGGTTCAAACACCTGCTCTTCATAAAATTCTTTATATTCATATTCAGAAATTCCATATGTAAACAGCTTTCTGCTGTCCGACCATTTATATGTTTTATTATTTGGCCATCCACAAGCCAAAAGTGCAATTACAAATGTTTTCCCGTCCCTTTCTAATGCCCCTACATAGCAATACCCTGCAAGTCCGGTAAATCCGGTTTTTCCAGAAAGTGCTCCCTCCATCATATTTAAAAATGCATTGTGATTCAAACAAGAATAGGAATATTCCCCTTTTAAATCAGAAAAACTATACTCCGGCGTGCGAGTAATGGCAAGAAATTCTTCTTTTTTTGGCGACTGTGTAATACAATAAGACATAATTTTTGCCAAATCCTGTGCAGTTGTAGAATGAAACTTTTCCTCCCCGCTCTCTGTTACAATCTTTGCATCCAATCCATTTGGTGTAATAAAAAAAGTCTGCTCACACCCAATATCGGCTGCCTTTTGATTCATCATATTGGCAAATCCTTCCACACTGCCGCCTATTTGCTCTGCGATTGCAACTGCACTGTCATTATGCGATTCCAACATTAAAGAATATAATAAATCTTTTAGATAATACTCCCTTCCGGCAATCATTCCAAGATGTACTTTTGGCTGAGAAGCTGCATAAGAAGAAACTGTAACAATATCTTCCAAATTTCCATATTCCAATGCCAAAATACAAGTCATAATCTTTGTTGTACTTGCCATAGGCAGCACCTCTTCTCCATTTTTCGAATATAAAACCCGTCCTGACTTGGCATCCATCAATACGGCTGCCTTTGCATATAGATCTGCTTCCGAAAACTCTTCCTCTGCCAAAGCCATACCTGTCATGCCTGCTAAAAACCAATATAAAATCATACAAAAAAGGATACATCCTATACCGATGTACCCTCTTTTGTATGTTCTTATGCATTTTTCTCTCTGTCGATTCTTTTTTCTATTATAAAAAAACATCTTCTACGCCCCTTTTCCCCGTATTCCTTTTATCAACAATATATGTACTGGTTTCTGGCTTCATTCCAGACAGATATAGATTCTTTTGGATTATCGAAACAGATTCTGCACCGCCCAGCATCCCAATATCAGCAATACTGCTCCTAAATAAGAACTAACAAAAAGAAGACGGTTGACTATCACAATATCCTCACTCTGTACAGCCCGCTTTGCATCTCCAATCGTCGGTTTTTTATATAATTCTCCAAAATACCATGCATCCCCCAATAACTGTACACCAAGTGCCCCGGCACATACTGCTTCTGTCTGTCCTGAATTCGGGCTGCTTGAAACATAACGATCTCTGCGAAAAATCCGATATGCCTCTTTTACCGGAAGATGTAAAAATGCACAGGCAATCATCAATAACACGGCAGCAAAACGAGCAGGAATATAATTTACGATATCATCTAGTTTTGCCGCCGCCCGTCCGAAAAAAAGATACTTCTTATTTTTGTACCCAATCATAGAATCCATCGTGTTTATCGCTTTATAGACAATTCCCCCAACCGGTCCAAAAAAAGCCATATAAAATAACGGTGCAATCACTGCATCTGTTGTATTTTCCGCTACTGTTTCTACCGCTGTCTTTGCTACTTCTTCCATACTAAGCTGATCCGTATCCCTTCCAACAATCATAGAAACCGCTTCTCTTGCCTTTTCTAAATTCCCTGCTTTTAATTCCAAATAAACTTTTCTGCTCTCGTCCCGAAGGGATTTGACAGCCAACATCTGGTAACAAATCACACTTGCCAAAAGAAAAGAAACTACTGGATGCAGCAAATCCGCCAAAAAAAGAAGCACTGCTCCTACCCCGCCGCAGACACCAATTACCGCTGCAACAAAAACTCCTCCCGCAATGATTTCTTTCTTTTCTGTTATTTTTTCTGCTTTTATCTTTAAAAAACGGCTACGAATCCCTGTTTCTAATCTCTGTATCAAATCTCCCATCAAACAAATCGGATGATATCTATAATGAGGATCTCCAAAACAAAAATCCAAAATATACCCCGCTAGAAGAGCCATTAAATGTATTGGCATCACAATAATCCTCCCTTATCCGCTTTTTCCTAACTTCAAAACCTCCGCCCCAAAATAAACTGCCTCTTCCTGCTCATGAGTAACCAGTAAAAATGTCCGCCCCTCTATCTTTTCTTTTATATATGCCATAACCTGCTGTTTTCTCTCCTGATCTAATCCCTTAAAAGGCTCATCTAATACCAATAAATTTCCGGGCATCAAAACGGCTCGTACAAGGGCGACCCGCCTCTTCATCCCGCCGCTTAACAGCGAAACTCTCCGATAAGCAGCATCCAAAAGCCCTACCCGAGAAAGCTCTTTACAAATCTTATTGTCACTAATCTCTTTATCAGGAAGTACAGCACGAATATTTTCCAAAGCAGATGCATAATCCAGCAAACGATCCTCCTGAAAAACCACAGAAGCCTGCAATTTTTTTTCATACCAAATCTGCCCTTGATCCAACTTTTCCAGCCCTAAAATCAGACGCAGCAAAGTAGTCTTTCCCACTCCAGAAGGTGCAGTAATTGCCGTTTTGCTTCCTGCCAAAAACGAATAAGAAAGTTTGTCTATTACCTTTCTCCCTTCATATTCCTTTTCTATTTTTTCCAAAGTAATTGCTATCGAATCCATAGAAACTCTTTTTTGTTTCATCTGTCCGTCTTTCCCTCTAACCTTTTTTTCCATATTTCAATCAGCCGCACCATTCCCTGTTCCATTAAAATACTAATTCCAATCACTGCAAAAGTCCAAGCAAACAGCTCCGGTGTCATCAGATAAAGTTTTGCCTGATAAAGCTGGTTTCCAATCGAATGTTTACTAATTCCAATCACTTCAGCCGCAATCCCGGATTTCCAAGACATTCCTACTCCAATCGAACAAGCAGACAAAAAATACGGCATCACAGAAGGCAAATAAATATATCGAATCCTGCGCATCAAAGGCATCTGATAGACCTGTGCCATCTCTAACAGTTCCTGCTTTGTTTCTAATAGTCCACGCTCCACATTAATCGTAATCGTAGGAAGCACCATTAAAAAAGAAACCAAGATCGACAAATGCTTAGAAGAAATCCAAACCAACGCAAGAATTGTAAAAGAAGCTACCGGTGTAGCCTGAATCAATTTTACAGGCACTTGAATAAAAATTCGAAGCCATTGATTTTGATAAGAAAGAACTGCTAACAGACTTCCCACTGTCACAGCCAGCAAAAATCCACTTAAAACATGAACAAGGGAATTTCCTGCAGCAGCATAAAATTCCCCTGTTTTCCCTATTTGAATCAATGCCTTTCCTACTTCAATCGGAGAAGGAAGAAAAATTCTGCGATTTATCCTCATGGAAAAAATCTGCCAAATCCCCAGCCAGATGCATATAGCAAAAAAATATCTGATTTTTATTTTATTCCTCATCTTTATTCTCTATTCTTTTTTCTTTACTTTTACTCTGCCCGCTTTCTAGCATACGTGATTTTTTTATTTTTGTCAATCCAAGAAAAAAAACACAGGATAAACTTAAAAAAATAAACTTTTGATTTTACAAGAAGATAAGAAATTTTTAGCATTTTCAAACGGAAACTCGCTGGCAGCATACGATTTTTATAGAAAAGGAGGACGCCAAATTCGAAAACGGTGGGCAGCCTGCTGTTCCGGTTTCCAAAAAGCAAGAAGTTCTAAGACTTCTGCCGTTTTATTCATCCAACCGGACAGACCGGGGCGCAATTCGCCCTCATTTCAACCGAAATGTAACTGGTGTAAGGAAGGTTTTTCCCAGTTATAAGACCATCCTTTCCTATCATCCGGGCTAAACACGCCCCTTTTTTTCACACCCTGCATGAAAGCAGGATGTGAAAAAAATCTTAGGTTTTCGAG
>CAJUGZ010000151.1 GCA_910585855.1 uncultured Lachnospiraceae bacterium
TGCAGGGTATGCAAAAAAAGGGGCGTGTTTAGCCCGGAGGATAGGGAAGAGGATGCTTTATGGTTGGTAAAATCTTTCTTACACTTGTTGTGTTTCGCTTGTGGTGAGGGCGAATTGCGCCCCGGTTCGTCCGGTTGGATAAACCGAAATCAGAAGCCATAGACTTTCTTACCGTTTGGAGCGGAGCAGGCAAAGGACAGGAGCAAACCGCCTCTGGCGTCCGGTGAAAGCAACCCCCCTTTCCGGCAGCATCCTATCCTATCTTCAAAAACCAAATGAAAAATAGAAACAGGATAAACTTACAAAGCTACAAAAGTGTAAAATCATTGATTGATATACGATTTTTATGTTAAATTTCCCGATCTTCTAATGTACAAGTTTTCTAAAATTGTGTATACTAAAAGAAAAAACAGGAGGTATTTTATTATGTACGAAACGGCATTTTCAAAAGACGGTTTTATTATCAATCAAGGAGTTTTTACTGATCTCCCTTTCGGAAAATACCCTTCTTCTGAAAACGGATGCGGGTGGATTGCCGCCTATAACTACCTAAAGCTTCAAAATAAACCAGCAGATATGGAAAAAATCCGAACACAACTTGCCCACACCCTATTCTTAGGAGGAAAATCTGGTATGTCTGTAGCCCTCTTATCCCTTTACCTGCGCTTTTTCTCTCATTGTAAGATTGGTTTCCATATTCACCTTCCAAATACTGCTGCCAAACTCTACATTCCTTCCGGTATCCTAATGTACCATACAGGAAAGTCATTTCATTTTATTGTCATACAAAGAAAAAACAAAGGACAATACCGCTTTTTAAACGGCATCTATGGAGAAGAACAAGATATTCGTACCATAAAAAATTTCTTAAAAGAGCATTGCAACTTTCCACTTTTATTTATGATTTATTGACTGTTGTTCCAAGCAAAATAAGAAACCTTTTTCTATCATTTCTTGTCGAATATTGATTGAAATTCTTAAAAACCTTTGCTATGATATAAGAAACATGAAACTTTTGCCAAAGAAAGGATAAAAACGACATGCCAACCATTACAGATCGCATCAATGAAATTATTGACAAAAGAAAAATAAATCTCGAAAAAATTTCTTCTGTCATGCAGACAACACAAAAATGCTGTCAATGTGTACAAAACTTTGAGCAACTACAATCTCAAATAAAACAATCCAACAATACTACTGCTTATCAAAATCTATTTCAGGGTAATCCAGATATTATTCATAAAATTTTAGAAATTACCCCTTCACCTTTTTATGAAATTTATCAAAAGTATCTTGCGAAAGCCAAGCAATTAACAGATCGTTTTCATCGTGATGAACTTCACATCAGTTTTATTGGACGAGCAGGTCAAGGAAAAAGTTTAGTTATGCAAAACATCAGTGGACTAGACGGACATATTATTCCATCCTCAGACGGTTCAGACTGTACAGGAGCGAAATCAATTATTATAAACCGTGATGTATCACATACTCATGCTGAAATTCAATTTTACTCACAAAGAGAAATGATTGATATTGTAAATCAATATCTGAAGTCTATTTGTCACAGCTACTATGAAGTTGGTTCTATTGAAGATATTAAGCATTTACCAATTAAAGAAATTGAATCAAAATCAAAAAACCATTCCAGTACAGTTCAGGCACTCCTAAGACATTTAAAAAAATATATCGAACATATTAGTGACTTTGAGTACAATCTTGGCCGCACAATTACAGTGGAAGAATCAGAAATTGAAAGTTATGTAGCACAATATAAAAAAGATCAACATGAAATAAAATATTTTCATTACCTTGGTGTAAAAACTGCTAATATTATCTGTAAATTTCCTCATCTTGATACCGGAAAAATTGTTCTTGTCGATACGATTGGAATAGGTGCAACCTCTTTAGGAATAGAAGCTCATATGCTTGATACTGTGGAAAATGACAGCGATGCAGTTGTTTTAATGTGCCGTCCCGATCCATTCGGACGAAATGACAGAATGGATGAAATTGAAATTATCTCTAAAGTTTCTGAACGTATTTCCTCTGAATACACCAAAGAAATGCTGTTTTGGGTACTGAATCGAGTAGAAACTCCATCTGGTAACAATACAAAACAAATTCCAGAATTTAAAGAATTTATTCAATCAAGCGGATATGCGATTGCAGATGTGCTTGACGTAAACTGTAACTCAAAAGAAGATGTGGAAAACAATCTTCTTGTTCCGATTTTAACACGACTTGCCGAGCGTATTGAATATGTTGATCATCTATTGCTTCAAACCTTAAATACACTTGGTGAAGAATTATACTCAGAATATGAAAAACTTTGTATTGCAATAGATAAAGTATTTGCTCACTCTGCCAATGAAGATATCAAACGTGAACTTGCTTCCGAAATTAATGCTACGATTCAGACAAATCTTTTGAATAATCTGCGAAATTTATATCTTCAAAAATACAACCAGTTACGCCGCCAACCTTGCGAAAAACTGCAAATTGCATCAAAGCAAAAACTTAAAAAAATATTTAAAATGATTCCTTCTAAAGAAGAAATGTTATCTTTATTAAATCAAGGAGAAATCAATCAACACAATGCGATTGAAAAATGTACAGACTTGATTCGAATTAAAATTATTGATAATTTTACAGAATTAGATGATGTTCTGACAGAAATTGTAAATACTATGAAATATGAAGTTTTATCAATTTTAGCAGACAAAGAAAACGGAAAGCTAGGGACTATTCTAGAAGTAGGAAACAACACTCCAGATGAATGGCTTACCAAATTAATAAATAAAATTGATTGTCAAAAGAAATATCCGCTTATTTATAAAGCACTTGATAGTTTTCGTATGTTTTCTATTCATGTGCAAGGCTTCCTAATTTATGAAGTACGGGATAAGTTAGATTTAATAGATTTTAGCTTAAGAAAACAACCGCCATTACTTAATTTTACACTAGAACAAAAAGAAGAATTAGCAGAAGATATTACTATTTGCTTAAGAAATTATATAGAAAATGTATATGCAGAATTAGAAATTGTTCTCTCCACTTTATACTCTATTCCAAATCGTGCAATGTTTGCGGCAATTAAAGATCTCTACGATCGTGCTACCTATTCAAAAAAAGACAATTCCTTTTCTGTTACAGACGAATGGCGTTATTTATATGAAGACTGGATTCATATGGTTTGGTCAAATCAATATAATAGTCATATTTCCATGAAAAATGTAACAGAAAATTGGAATCAAATGATTTCTGATTTAAAAGCTTATCATAAAAAGAATTTATTTTTAATAAATACAAAGTGAGGTTTATAATATGAATAAAGATGATTTAGAAATCAACGTAATGATGTTTGGCGGCAGACGCTGCGGAAAAACAAGTGTTCTAGCTGCAATGCAGTCTTGTTTTGAAAACCAGTTTGGAAAAGGAAACTTTATCATTTCTACTGCAGACACAGAAACTTTATTTGCTATTGAAGACAAAAAAGAAGAAATTCTAGCCTATTTTCAAGACAAAGGAAAGAAACGCTCTTTTGTCCCCGATCAAAATCCAACTGAAAATATTATGAACTATAAATTTTATATTAGTTTAAAACATAAGCATAATGGAAGAATTATCATTAATTTTATTGATTACCCCGGCGAATGGCTCTCAAACCAAAATAAGATAAAAGAATTAGAAGCACTAATGAAAGAAAGCCATATTATTTTAGTTGCAATTGATACGCCTCACTTAATGGAAGGAATAGGGAATACTGATCCTGATACATTAGGAAAATTCAACAATAAAAGAAATTATTGTGGAATCATTAGCAATATGCTAAAAAATAACTTTTCACTAGGAAGCGAAGAACCTAAAAAAATGATTTTATTTATTCCCTTAAAATGCGAAAAATATTATAACAAAAATCAAATGGATCAGGTTTCTCATAAAGTAAAAAAAGCTTACGAAACTACTTTTAACTATTTAGATGGTCCCAATAAAAAATACTGTGAAGTTGCTATAACTCCAATTTTTACTTTAGGATGTGTAGAATTTAATTGTTTTCTTCGAGATGAAGAAGGAGAAATTATCTTAGATCCAAATTGGAAAACTCCAAAAGAAGCCTCTTATATTTTTACAGATCCTATTGCTGATAAACCAAATCCAAAATATTGCGAGCAACCACTTATTTATATTTTATGCTATATTTTTGAAAGAGCAAGAGAAGCAAAAACAAGATCTGCAAAAAAGAACTCCCTTTTTCAAAATATTGCTTATTTGATTGGAGAAACCTTTTTGAAAATGCCATCTGCAAAAGACTTTATAAACGAAAGCAAAAATATAAAAGAAGTTTTAAAGAAAACAGGAGATGGATATACCATTATTAATAATCCTCTCGATTTTTAAACAAACCTATTATTTCTTATTCCACATTATAAAAAATAAGTTTATAGTCAAATAGACTGTAAACTTATTTATAAAAGGAGGTTTACTTCTAAATGATAAAAACTTATATTTATTGTTCTTATAAATTATCACCCGTCGGGTTTCAATTAGGAACTATTACATACTCTGAATCGTTCCAAAAAGAATATTATATCCCAACCCGCAACGAAATCACTCCCTTTGTAGCCACCGCATTTGAACAAGGACTAGTAAAAAGTGTATGGGGAAAAATTCCGTCTACAGAACCTGCAAGATATATCCTAATGGTAAAAAAGTTAAATTATTCTAAACAAAGCAATAACGAATATGGCTCCGATCTCTATATGAATTTTGCCTTTGAATTTGATTCCTTTGAAGAATTTAAAAATTTTAAAAACAATATAGACATCATAACAGACCTAGCATCCCAAACAGCAGAATTTATATGTCCCAACAACACTATTCCAGAATTTGCTTTAAAAATAGATGCCAATAAATTTAATTCATTTATAGAAAGGCTACTAAAATCTAATGAATCAAGTAAAACAAATACAAATATACTAAATTGTAAACAAGATACTTTCTTTTCCTTAATCTCTTCTAGTGATTATACCAAAGAAATTATCAAAATTTTCCAATTAGAACAACCCAATTTTTCAATAATTAAAAAGCCAAATGCTATTTACCAATATACTAAAAAAAAAATAATATTACACCTAGAAAAGAAGATTCTCATAAGAATCATTCTATTTTTAATCTTACTCGTAATTTTTCTCATAATACAGATTTTTCTAAACTATCATCCAGCAAAAACAGAAAATAGTCTTTCTTTATAGACAATTTTCAAATTTGCAGTAAATCTATTTTCCGGTCGGGATACACAGCTGAAAGCCGAATGGAATTCTATGCAGAGTCATCATTTCCCGTCGGCACTTAGACGCTGTAGTTTAGCGTCTTAGTGTCCGCTACGAGGAAATGCTAAGCGAAAGCGGGCTCGGAATAGAATTCCATTCGGCTTTCGGCGTCCTCCCTCTTCTAACGTGGAAGCTGTGCTATCCTCTCCTCCACCTGCTTCATCATCTCAGTATACTTCACCAGTTTTGCCCGTTCTTCCTCAATCTTTTCTTTCGGTGCTTTTTTTATAAAACGCTCATTTTCAAGCATCCCATTTACTCGAACCAGTTCCTTTTCCAACCTCTCTTTTTCCTTTTCCAACCTCTCTTTTTCTTTCTGAATATCCACCAGTTCAGCCAAAGGAATATAAATTACTGCCTTATGAATCACAGCCGATACGGCATCCTCGGAAATTCCATTCTTATCTTTCTGTACCAGCACTTCACTTGCATAACCAAGCAGTCCGAAAAATACCTTACTGCGTTCAAATACCTCCCGCACTTCCTGTTCTTCTGATACCACATAAACCGTAGCCTTTTTACTAGGTGCTACATTCATACTGGTACGGACATTTCGAATTCCACGAACCGCTTCTTTTATCATCTCCACTTCTCTTTCCTCTGCAGCGAAATTCCATTCCTCTTTCCACAGTGGCCAGTCTGAAATCATAATAGATTCCTCTTCTTCCTGAATATTGCAGAAAATCTCTTCCGTCACAAACGGCATATAAGGATGCAGCAATTTTAAAGCTGTAATTAATACTGTCTTCAATGTCCAAAGGGCAGCAGCTTTTGTAGTATCCCCTTCCTTCCAAAGTCTAGGTTTTACCATCTCAATATACCAGTCGCAAAATTCTTCCCATACAAAATCATAAACTTTCTGCAGCGCAATCCCCATCTCATATTTATCCAAATTTTCCGTTACTTCTTTTACCAAAGTATTAACTTTCGATAAAATCCATCGATCTGCTGCTGTCAAATCAGAAAGTGCTGCCTTAGAGCTATCTGCCTTCTCCAAATTCATCATAATAAATCGAGAAGCATTCCAAACTTTATTGGCAAAATTTCGGCTTGCCTCCACCCTTTCATAATAAAAACGCATATCATTGCCAGGTGCATTTCCGGTTACCAATGTCATACGAAGAGCATCTGCACCATATTTTTCAATTATTTCCAACGGATCAATCCCGTTTCCTAAAGATTTGCTCATCTTGCGCCCCTGTGCATCCCGTATCAGCCCATGAAACAATACTGTATGAAACGGTGCTTTTCCTGTCTGCTCATAACCAGAAAAAATCATACGAATTACCCAGAAAAAGATAATATCATACCCAGTTACCAATACATCAGTAGGATAAAAATAGTCTAAATCCTCTGTTTTCTTTGGCCAGCCTAAAGTAGAAAACGGCCACAAAGCAGAACTAAACCAAGTATCTAATGTATCTGGATCTTGTGTCATAGAAGTACATCCGCACTTTGGACATTTCTCCGGCTTCTTTTTTGCAACCACAAATTCCTTACAGTCGTCACAATAATAAGCCGGAATCGGATGTCCCCACCAAAGCTGTCTGGAAATACACCAGTCCCGAATATGATCAGTCCAGTTAAAATAAATTTTTTCCATCCGCTCTGGAAGTAATTTTACCTCCCCATTCTTTACTGCCTGCACTGCAGGTCGGATCATTTCATCCATCTTTACAAACCACTGCTGCTTTACCATAGGCTCTACCGTTGTTTTGCAGCGATCATGTGTTCCAACATTATGGCTGTGAGGAACGACTTTTACCAAAAGCCCTGCTTCCTCTAATTCCTTTACTATCACTTTCCGTGCCTCATACCGATCCATTCCCTGATATTTTCCGCCGTTTTTATTAATCGTTGCATCATCATTCATCACATTAATTTCAGCCAAATGATGCCGTTTTCCCACTTCAAAATCATTTGGATCATGCGCCGGAGTAATCTTTACACACCCTGTTCCAAACTCCCGATCCACATAACTATCCGCAATTACAGGAATCTCACGCCCTACCAAAGGCAAAATCAAAGTCTTCCCAATCAGATGCTGATACCGCTCATCCCCAGGATTTACTGCCACTGCCGTATCTCCTAATAAAGTTTCTGGTCTGGTAGTAGCAATTTCCACAAACTCCTGACTGTCCTTTACCGGATAATTGATATGCCAGAAAAACCCATCCTGTTCCTCATGTTCTACCTCGGCATCCGAAATCGAAGTCTGACAAACCGGACACCAATTTACAATCCGAGACCCCTTATAAATCCATCCCTTTTCATAAAGCCGAACAAACACATCCAAAACAGCTTCCGAGCATCCCTCATCCATAGTAAAACGTTCTCTCTCCCAATCCGCTGAAGACCCCATCTTTTTCAACTGATTGATAATCCGTCCGCCGTACTCTTTCTTCCACTCCCATGCCTTCTCTAAAAATCCTTCACGTCCTAATTCCTCTTTTGAAATCCCCTGCTCCTTTAAAGCCTCAATCACCCGAACCTCCGTTGCAATCGAAGCATGATCCGTTCCCGGCTGCCAAAGCGCATTATACCCCTGCATCCGCTTATAACGAATCAAAATATCCTGCATCGTATTATCCAAAGCATGCCCCATATGAAGCTGCCCCGTAATATTAGGCGGCGGCATCACAATCGTAAAAGGTTTCTTGCTGCGATCTGGTTCCGCATGAAAATACCGCTTCTGCACCCATTTCTCATAAAGCCGTGGTTCAATCTCGGCTGGATTATAATTCTTTTCTAATTCTCTCATAAACAATTCCCTCTTTCTGTTCATTCACACTATTTGATATTCTCTATTCATCAATCAAGTAAGAAAACTACTTTCCCTACTCGCCGCACCGCCAATGCACCACTCCAGTGGCATATTTCCTCTGCATCACCGTGTGCATAAAAAAACACCCCTTATCTTTACGATAAAGGGCGTCATTCTGCGCTGTACCACCTTACTTCACTGCTTCGCAAAAAACGATAACAGCCTCCTGCCCGATAACGTGGGCGAATCCGTGACAACCTACTTTATGTCCCGTTTCTATCCATTACTCCTTTTCAACACAGACAAAACAAAACCAGTTCAGCCATCCTGTTCCAAAGCTACCTTCCTTCCAAATCTTACGCAGAAAGCCTTTCAGCCGATGAACTTTCCTCTCTAAGCGTTTCCTTTGAAGTACTCCTCTTCTTCTCTACATTTCCCAAATTCATAAATATTGCTAATTCCTACTTTATAGCTACTATAATAAAAGCCACAAAATTTGTCAAGCACTTTTTTTATTTTCCCTAGTCTTCCTCCACAATGTCCGCAATCTCTTCCAGTTCTTCTTCTAACTCGTCCAATTCCTCCTCATCTACCCACTCATCATACTCTTCCATATCCAACAATTCATCAAAAGCATCCGCTGCCATCTCATACTCATCATCATCTTCAATATTCGACAAATCCGGATTCCCATCTTCGTCTTCTTCATATCGATACAAATAAACTTCTCCCGTATCTGCAGCTTCTCCCTCCATAGGAAGCAATGCAATATAATCTTTTCCATCTACCGGATAAATTGCAATAACCGCACATTCCACCTCTTCCCCATCATCTAAAGTTAATGTAACCGTATCATCAAATTCCATATCTAATTCTTCATTTTCTCCATTCTTTCCCATTTATAACCTCACTTCCCGTCCTACTTATGACGATCTTATTTTATAGTTAATTTCTTCTTCCACTTTATCAACTACGTGGATAAAAAGCAATACTCTGCTTTCTATATAGAAGCATATCACACTTTGGAAATGATTGCAACTTAGAAGTATAAAAATCTTTAATTAGACTTTTGAATATAGAGTATAAATTCTTAGAAAAATAAAAGTTTGAACGCAATTCTCCTTTTGTTTCGGAGCCAAGAAACAGCCAGATTCGAAAACAGCAGGCTGCCTACTGTTTTCGAATCTGGCGTCCCCCTGTCCCCCTCATTTGATATTTACAAAAAAGAAACAAAACCCGTTTTTCTACATATACTAAGCATATAAAATTCTATTTCTTATAAGGAGGTCTTTCACTATGTGCGGAATAGCCGGTTTCTGCGATTTTCATAGATCTTTTACCCACAATCAGCCACTTTATCGCCAAATCTGCGAAACAATGGGAAAAACTTTGCATCACCGTGGACCAGACAGCTTTGATGTTTCTATCAATGAAAACTTTGCCTGTGCCCATGCCCGCCTCGCTGTTATCGATCCTGACGGCGGTGCTCAGCCAATGCATCGAACCGTAGACGGACACGAATATATTATTGTCTATAACGGAGAACTTTATAATACACCGGAATTAAAATCCGAACTTATTTCCAGAGGATACTCCCTTACTACATCCAGCGATACAGAAGTTCTGCTCTATACCTATATCGCTTTTGGAGAATCTGCTGCCGAAAAACTAAACGGTATCTATAGTTTTGCTATCTGGGACGGACTGCGGCATGGCGTATTTCTATGCCGGGATCGCTTTGGCGTAAAACCATTATTCTACAGCTTTTTTGATGACCGCTTTCTATTTGCTTCCGAAATCAAAGCCATCCTTGCCTATCCGGGAAAAGAAGCAGTCATTGGAACGTATGGCTTATGTGAAATCTTTGGATTAGGTCCTGCACGTTCTCCGGGCTGCGGAGTCTATAAAGGAATTCATGAAATCCAGCCGGGCTATGCTGCCTATGTAGACTACTCTGGAATTCGCTGCTACCCATATTTTACTCTGACTGCAAAAGAACATACCGAAACTTATGAACAGACAGTAGAACATGTCCGCTTTTTGCTGACTGATGCAATCAAAAGACAGCTTGTTTCGGATGTTCCGCTCTGCACGCTGCTTTCAGGCGGTGTGGATTCCAGCCTGATTTCTTCTGTTGCCTCTTCTCTATTAAAAAAAGAGGGAAAACGTCTTTCCACTTATTCTTTTGATTATATCGACAATACAAAATACTTCAAAGCATCCTCTTTTCAGCCTTCGGAAGACCGTCCTTATGTACAGATTATGGTAAATACATTAGATACCGATCACACCTACCTTTACTGCAGCAATCAGGAACTCTATCAATGCCTTTTTGAAGCAGTAAAAGCCAAAGATTTGCCAGGAATGGCAGATGTAGACTCCTCTATGCTTCACTTTGCCAGAAAGATCAAGCAGCATCACACTGTCTGCCTGTCGGGAGAATGT
>CAJUGZ010000152.1 GCA_910585855.1 uncultured Lachnospiraceae bacterium
CTTACGCCTGTTTCGTTTCGGGCGAAATGAGGGCGAATTGCGCCCCGGTCTGTCCGGTTGGGAAAAAGAAAAGGCAGAAGTCTTAGAACTTCTTGCTTTTTGAAAACCGGAACAGCAGGCTGCCTACCATTTTCAAATCTGGCGTCCTCTGGCATCCTCCCTCCTCTCGTAAAATCAAAATTTTATCTTGTTCTTCTACCTCTGTTTTACTAGTTCCTTTATCACCTCTCCTGCAAGAATCAGTCCCGCAACAGAGGGAACAAAAGGCAGACTTCCCGGTACTGCTCCTTCCTGCAAAGAAAGCGGCGGTTCTTTGGAATATACCACCTTTAGCCGCTCAATCCCCCGCTTTTTACACTCTCTGCGCATCACCCTAGCCAATGGACATACACTGGTCTGATAAATATCCGTCACTTCAAACCTAATCGGATCTTGTTTATTTCCCGTTCCCATACTAGAAATAATCGAAACTCCTGCACGCTGTGCCTGCTGTGCCAACTCCAATTTTGCCGTCACGGTATCAACTGCATCTACTATATAATCATACCGTTTCAAATCATAATTCTCTGCATTTTCCGGCAGATAAAAAACCTGATAGGCATGAACCACCACATCTGGATTAATATCCAAAATCCGTTCCTTCATTACTTCTACTTTTGGTCTTCCTATCGTACTTACCATAGCAATAATCTGACGATTGAGATTTGAAACACTGACACAATCAGAATCAAATAAATCTATCTCCCCTATTCCACCTCGTGCCAGTGCTTCCACTGCAAATCCCCCCACACCCCCTACTCCAAATACTGCTACCTTTGATCTTTTCAGCCGCTCTACTGCCTCTTTCCCTATCAGCATCTCTGTTCTGATCCATGCCTCATTCACTCTTTTTCCTCCCATCCCTTTGCACATTTCACTGCTCTATGCCAGCCCTGCAGCCTGCGTTCTATCTCAGATGCTTTTAACTTTGGATCAAATACTTTCGAAACAATCCAATTCTCCCGAATCTCTTTTTTATCTTTCCAATATCCGACAGAAAGCCCCGCTAAATAAGCTGCTCCCAATGCAGTGGTTTCGATTGTCTGCGGACGCTGCACCTGTGCCTGTAAAACATCTGCCTGATACTGTAAAAGAAATTGATTTGCACTTGCTCCCCCATCCACTTTTAACGTCTTTAATTCTATTCCAGCATCCGACTCCATTGCTTTTAAAACATCATATGTCTGATAAGCAAGCGATTCCAAAGCAGCCCTTACAAAATGAGCCTTTTTTACACCTCTTGTCAATCCGACAATCGTACCTCTTGCATAAGAATCCCAATAAGGCGCACCAAGCCCGGTAAACGCAGGCACTAAATACATTCCATTTGTATCTTCTACTTCTTTTGCCAACTGTTCCGTTTCTGCCGCATAACGAATCAGTTCCAGCTCATCCCTTAGCCACTGAATTACTGCCCCTGCAACAAATACACTTCCCTCTAATGCATACTCCACCTTTTTATCCATCCCCACAGCAATCGTAGTAAGCAGTCCATTCTGAGAGGAAACCGCTTGTTCCCCTGTATTCATTAAAAGAAAACAGCCTGTCCCATAAGTATTTTTTGCCTCTCCCGACTCAAAACAACACTGTCCGAAAAGTGCAGCCTGCTGATCCCCGGCAACTCCGGTAATCGGAATTTCTGCTCCAAGTATTGTACTGTCTGTCATTCCAAACAGTCCCGAAGACTCTTTTACCTCTGGAAGCATACAGCTTGGAATATTCCATTTTTGCAGCAATTCCTGATCCCAGCATAAATCATGAATATTGTAGAGCATCGTGCGGGAAGCATTGGTATAATCCGTAGCAAATACCCGTCCTTTTGTTAAATTCCAAATCAGCCATGTATCTACTGTACCAAATAAAAGTTCACCACGTTCAGCTCTGCTTCTTGCTCCCGGCACATTCTCTAAAATCCAGGCAATCTTCGTAGCAGAAAAATAAGCATCTGCAATTAAACCAGTTTTTTCTCGAATTACCGAATCAAATCCTTCTGCTTTTATCTTATCTATCATAGAAGCTGTTCGTCTGCACTGCCAGACAATCGCAGGATAAACAGGATTTCCGCTCTTTTTATCCCATACAATCGTAGTTTCCCTTTGATTGGTAATACCAATTGCAGAAATCTCCTTTGCAGAAATTCCAGCTCTGCCCAATGCCTCTGCCGCTACCCCAAGCTGTGATGACCAAATTTCTCTGGGATCATGTTCTACCCATCCTTGTTTCGGATAAATTTGTGTATATTCTTTCTGAGCTATACTGACAGCAGTTCCTGATCGATTAAATAAAATACAACGGGAACTAGTCGTTCCTTGATCCAATGCCATAATAAATTTCTTCAATTTTCATCACTCCTTCTATTTAAAAATAGGTGTACCAAACGGGGACACCAAAAGCCGAATGGAGATCTATTCCGAGCCCGCTTACGCTTAGCATTTCCTATTTTCATAGCGGACACTAAGATGCTAAAACACAACAACACATCATCTAAGTGCCGAAGGGAAATGATGACCCTGCATAGATCTCCATTCGGCTTTCGGCTGTGTACTCCAGACCGAAAAAATTACAGCAAACAGTAAAATATTCATTATAATACTAAATATCAACGGGAAATAATAATTTTATGCAGATCTATATTCCAACTCATTCTATATATTCAGTAATATACTTTTTATTGCTTTTTAATATAATAATGTATTTTTGAATTATAAGTAATCCATAAAGCATAAACTTACTTTATTATAATCTCATTTATCCAAAAAGCACAATACTTTTTATTTATATATAAACTTTATTTATTACAATTTTATTAGAAGTAGCAAGAACACTCGTGACTTTAGTCATGAAAGGATTGCTACGATATAGTAAATATAGTGGGAGGTTCAGGAAAATATAGAAAATACACAATAGAATAATAAAAGAAAAATTTACAAAAATATTATTTTTCCGGCTGGCAGGCATAGCTGAAAGCGGAAAGAAAGTCTATGAAGGGTCATCATTTCCCGTCGGCACTTAGACGCTGTATTTTAGCGTCTTAGTGTCCGCTACGAGGAAATGCTAAGCGAGAGCGGACTCGGAATAGACCTTCTTTCCGCTTTCAGCGTCCCCCTCAAATCTTATTTTGCATATAAATTTGTTCCTCTGCAATTGGTGCATATTTTATCAAACTGCTCCCTTCTAAATCTTCCCTATGCATATCTATCGCCGTAATTTGATGATTATTATATGAAGTATAATAGTAAATCCCTTTTGTAGCATTACAGCAGCAAGTATAAATACTTATCTCATATTCCCCATTTTCCAGACGGCAACATCCCCTCTGCTGATCGACAGAATTAAGAATATGGAAAAACTGGCTTACACTTTCCTTTTCTCCGCTCCCAGAAACAGAATTCATCTTAACAAAAGAAGCTCTTATAAATCTAGACTGAGAAGACAAATCCCCCGGAAGCCCTAATGCACCCATGCCTCTGCTATATGGTTTTAATTCTATATTCGGAAAAGCCCGATTTCCTAATGATTGATTTGACAAATACATATAGTTATTTAAAGCAAAAAGCTGTTTGTCAAATGTAGGATTATTTGTTAGAACTCCCACCGGGTTTTGATACAATTTTAATCCGTCTTTGGTTGATTCTACAGTAATAGATTCTGTACTGTCTGAAATAATCCAATGCAGTTGTGCAGTGGGCAGTTTTGGACTAAATGCCGCATCCCACAGATTTAGATTTTCCAATAAATCCTGTGCTTGTTTTACAGTAGCACACTGACCTAAAATCCATGAAATCAACTCAAAAGAAGCAATATTATCCTTCCCTTCTGTTTTTTTCCAATAGACAGCATTTCCTACAAAATTTAATCCCGCCATACCTAAACCTTTTTCATTTACTGCTTCATAATATAAAGGACAATCATCCTCTATATGTGCCATACCAATCATAGCATAATGGGTATCCATCGTTCCCTTTTCTAAAAAGCGAAACGGATAATGACGTGGCGTTATTGTTACCTCTTCTCCATAAGAAAATTCATAATCTAATGTACGTCCAAAATAAAAATCTTCTGTTTTGTAGGTAGCGGCAGTACACATAAATTCTCTCCTTTCTGCCAATATCATTTTCTACTATATAATATATATTTTTACCACAAAACTAGTTTTCATGCGTTTCTGCCATATCTTTTACATCCATATTTGGTACTGTTAATACAGCCCCTAAAAAAGCTAATGCCAATCCCTGCCCCCAGCCTTGAATCCAATTTTTCGGAACATTTCGATAACCATCTCGATCCTTCATAACGGCTGTTCCTCCTGATACATTCATAACCCGTCCATCTTCTGTAATATTTTCTAATATGCCATCAAGTGCTTTTTGTACATATTTTGTATGCAAAGGATTTTCATTTCCAATCATAGCTGCTGCAATTCCTGCCGAAGCAGAAACTTCCTCATAAGACTCCGAATCATCTAAAATAGTCCTCCAAAGCCCATTTTCAGTCTGCAGTAATTTTATTGCTGCAAGCTGATCTCGAAGAGAACACTCAATATCCATACACTGCGGATAAAGATACCAATCCGGCAGTTGTTTCTTTACCTGTGACATAGTATAAGCTGCCCAGCAATTTGCCCGTCCCCAATAAAATCCTGACATATGATCCTGATTGATATGGCTATAACCATGATACCATAGACTTGTCTTTTCATCCTGCAGATACTTAATATGCCAATAATACTGATTCAACGCATCATTAATCAAATCGGAATCCCTTAACTTTGCACCAACCCGAAGCAAAAAGAAAGCCGCCATAAACAGTGTATCTGCCCAAGCCTGCTCTGGAAAATCATTTTTTGTTGAAACAGTATGCTGCAAAACTCTATCTCCAAAACGAAGAGCATCCTTTTGCAGATACTCTGCTTTGCTCATTACAATATCCCAATACTTCTGCTCTTTCGTAGCCTCATAAAGAGTAATCATAGCATGTCCCATTGCACACGCATTGACCGTCCAATCCGGCAAACCCATTTTTAAATATTCCTCTGTCCAATCCACCAGCATATCCAAATACTCTTTTTTTCCAGTTACCTCATACGCCTTTGAAACACCATAATAAGCAACCCCACAAGGCCAATCCCATATCATATCCATTGTCATCGTCTTACGAACAACTGCATCTATTACCTCCAAAATCTTTTCCCTATCATACCTTAATCTCAACATCTCTTACCCTTTCTTTTATCTATTTTTTTAATACTTATCTGATACAAACAATCAAAATTCAAAGAAACATTTTCTTTCGCTGCTTTTAAATCTTCTCTACCTACCTGATACAAACAGCTGAAATTCAAAGGGAGGTCTACGCAGGGTCATCATTTCCCGTCGGCACTTAAGTGCTGTATTTTAGCACTTTAGTGTCCGCTACGAGGAAATGCTAAGCGAAAGCGGGCCCGAAGTAGACCTCCCTTTGAATTTCAGCGTCCCCCTTTGAATTTCAGCGTCCTCTATGAGATCTCTTACTTTTTAGCTGATTCTGGAAGTGTAGTTGTTTGTCCGTTTTGATAAGCCTTTAAACGTGCATCTATAATTTCCTGATACCCAGCCTCCAAATACCGATTCTTAAAATCTTCATATAATGTATCAAATTCGGCTGGATCGCATTTAACCAATGTTACATAATATTCTTGGAACAAACTCAGCAAAGAAGAAGTATATTCTGATTCTTCTTCAATTGTCATAGCAAATACTGGATCAGAATATGCCCATCCATTATTGGCAATTTCCTGAAGTTCATTATAATTATCCAATAAAGCCTGTTCAAAATCCTGCGGCAGTCCCTGTGGAGTAATCGCTTTAATTGACTGTTCGATTGTATCGTTTACCTTCGAAGCATGAGCAATACAAGTCATATCAATATTGCAGTTATGATTTAACATCTCTTCTCCACGATAATCACCATCTACTACCGGAATACCATCTTCATCCAATGTATAAGTAACACCTTCAATACCATTTTCCATTACAAATAAAGTATCTTCCTGAACCATCCATTCCATATACATCCATGCTGCTTTTAATTCATCTTCTGTTGCAAGATTACTGAAACCAATAATCATACCAAATGGATTATCTGCCCGAAGCGTTGGCATATCTACTACGCCTTCTTCTACTGCCATATAATTAGAAGCAACTGCTAATTCTGCATCTGGGTTATTCTCGTAAAATGCAGTCAGCCAGTCTACATTTGCCGACATATACCCGCCATACTGAAAGATTTTTCCGTTAATAAAATCTGCTTTAATATCTGTTTCATATTGGAAAAGATCAAACTCTGGATTCAAGAAACCTGCATGAAATTCTGCATTTCCTCTCTTTAAAAACTTATAAGTCGGCTCCCATGACAAAGAACCTGTTCCTAAACTAGAGTGCTGTATCCATTCTTCTTCACTAATCGGGAATTCACGATATGGGAAGTTTCTTGTATAAGCATCATTTTGCAGTGCTGCCAACATAAGTTCTCCAGAACCCGGATGTTCACAGAGACCTGCCTCCATTATCTTTGTTAAAGCATCCGTATATTCTGCATAATTTGTTGGAACATGATCATAACCCACTTGCTTTAACCAGTCCATACGAACAAATCTTACATATGTATAAGGGGTATTATAATAAGGTCTTTCCGATAATACAAAATAAGTTTCTCCATTTATATCTGTATATCTCAACTGATCATTTTCTACCATCTTATTATAATAAGTCGGTGCAACCTCTGCAAATTTATCCAAATCAATTACCTGCATTGCCCCATCATTTGCCCACTCTGCTACCTTTGGATAGTCATATTCCATTAAGATAGTCGGCGTTTGATCCCCTGCAATTAACATAGAATATCTTGTCATAACATCACCACGAGGAATTGGCACATATTGTACTTCAATATTGTATTTATCTCCAAATTCCGTCTGTACCCACTTTGTCCAATAATTATCGTCTACTGCAGGATAACCCTCTTTGGAACGATCATATACAGGAACTGTAATTTTTACCCGATCGGCAAATGGTGTCCATGCATCCATTCCTGTTGCATCCGATGAAACCGCCGTTGTAGTTTGTTCTTGCTGTGAAGATGCCGCTGTCGTAGTAGTTGCCGGTTCAGTGGCTGCTGTTGTAGTAGCTGCTGTTGTCGGATCTGGATTTGAACCGCCGCATCCAGCCAAACTTCCCATTACCATTGCACTTACCACTGCAAAAACAGAGAGTCTTTTTAAGTTTTTCTTCATAATTGCTTTTCCTCCTTTAAATTCTTTAACAATAGAATTTGTTTTTTTATAGAAAATCTTTTCAGATTTTGCTATCCTAACTATAACATATGTTCTATTTCTCGTCAATCTGCACAATTTTAACCCTTTACTGCACCAACCATAACTCCTTTTACAAAATATTTCTGAACAAATGGATAAATACATAAAATCGGTACAGTTGCAAACATAACTGCTGCTGCTTGATAAATTTCAGGTGTATTGGTTGCCGCCGAGCCTTCCGAAAGTGACGTTGCCGAATCGGCTGCATTTCGAACCATATTGCTTAATAAAAGCTGAATCGGCTGCAATGACTTGGTTGTAATATAATACTGTGCATCTGCAAATGCATTCCACCGTCCTACTGCATAGAACAATAACAGTGTTGCAATAATCGATTTGGAAAGCGGAAGTACAATCCGAAATAAAATTTGAAAATTGGTTGCCCCATCCAAAAACGCTGATTCTTCCAAACTGTCTGGAATAGAGGACTGGAAAAAACTCCTCATAATCAACATATTATATGGTGAAAAAATCAAAGGAAAAATCAAAACCCACATCGTATCTAATAATTTCAGATCCTTATATAACAGATACGTTGGGATTAAGCCTGCACTAAAATACATCGGCACCATGAAGACAAAAGAAAAAAATGTTCTTCCTTTTAATCGTTTCTTTGAAAGCGGATAGGCAGCACATGTACAAACAATTAAACCTAACAGAGTAAAAATAACTGTCATATAAACAGAATAAATCATCGCATGAGTAAGCTGTCCATCTTTAAAAATTGTTTCATACATACTGAAATTAAATCCTTTTGCCACAAAATACACTTCTTTTGCCATAACTGCATTGCTGGAACTAACGGATTTTGCCAATAGATGAACAAACGGAGCAATACAAGTTAGGCTTAATATTCCTATAAACAGCATAATTAAAATATCACCGATTTTTACTTTTTCAACACCATGCGGTGTACCATCACGTGATTTTTCATCGTCCATTACAGCCGCTTCTTTTTTCTTTGCCATATTTTCCCCTCCTTATATCAATCCGTCTTCACCAAGCATTTTTGCAATTCGGTCAGATATAATTACCATCAGCAGACCTACGGCAGACTGGAATAAAACCACAGCGGTTGCCCTGCTGAAATTTCCTCCTGAAAGTCCTTTATCATAAATATAGATTGCTAACTGGTACTGAAAATCACGTACTTGTGTGTTATCAAAAGTATACAATCTTTCAAAATTACTGCCCATCAATCCACGCCCTAGATTCATAATTAATAGGGTTACTGTCGTACTTTTAATCCCCGGCAATGTAATATGCCACATTTTCTGCCAGCGATTTGCACCGTCAATTCCGGCTGCCTCATAAAGTTCTGCACTGATATTGGTAATCGCAGCAAGATAAATAATACTTCCCCAACCCATTGACTGCCATACACCGATAATAATATAGGTAACTGCCCAATGCCATTTTTCTGTCAGAAACGGAATTCCTTTTTCAATAATTCCATGATTCATAAGCCATATATTTACCAAACCTGTGGATGGACGAAACATAGTATATGCTACATTTGCTACAATAGCCCATGACAGAAAATGCGGAAGATATAAAATAGTCTGTGTTACCTTTTTAAATCTTGGATACCGAAGTTCATTCAGCATTAAAGCTAAAATAATCGGCATCGGAAATCCAACCAGCAAATCAATAATATTAAAGATAAGGGAATTTTTTAATGCTCGTTTAAAATCGGCATCTTTAAAGATTTTTACAAATATATCCCATCCTACCCATTCACTTCCTTTATAGCCTTTTGCCGGCTTATAATTCATAAACGCCATACGAAGTCCCGGATAAGCTGCATAGTTAAAAATAATAACTAATGCAAGCGGAATGAGCAAAAGCACATAAAGCTGCCAATCACGTTTTATATAGAAGCCGATTCCTCTTTTTCGTGGCTGGTATGGGGACTGTTTTTTCTTTGCCATATTCCTTCCTCCTGTTTTCTGGCAGGCAGCATGTCCTTTATACTTTACTTCCTTTCTATCTATGAAGTTGTATAATTTGTATGAACCTGCCTATATTTTATCTCTTTCTACCATCATTTTACCGAATTAAGAGAGCAATTTCTAGTTAATTTTATATTAATATCTTGCGTTTTCGACCATTTTATTGTAAATATTTTTTGTTTTTCGGTTATTTTAGTAAAATACATTTGAATTTACTTTCTATTTTTTTGAAACGGGAGGACGCCAAAAGCCAAATAGAGATCTATTCCGAGCCCGCTTACGCTTAGCATTTCCTCGTAGCGGACACATAAGGCACGAAAATACCGTGCCTAAGTGCCGACGGGAAATGATGACTCTGCATAGATCTCCATTCAGCTTCCGGCTGTGTACTCCAGACCGAAAAAATTGTAATTGTAATGATTTAACAATATATAAAATACGTTGTATCCATCCCAATATTTGTGATAAAATTAAAACCATAAATTCAAAAAGGAGTAAACTATATGGATTATCAAAAAACCGATAAAGAATTATTAATAGAAAAATACGGATTAAAACATGAAGATCATGCATGGTATTCTGAAAAGGAAAATTCCCATAAACACTTAATCTTTAAAGATACCTTTTTTGAACGCACTGACATCATTGGTCTTTTATTTCGTATTAATAAACTGTGTATGGCAAAAGTAAAATACTTTCGAAAAAATATTGAAAAATACGAACCTCTAAAATATGATTACAAAAAAGGATTTCTTGCCGTCCCACTATGGGATGCTGATTTTTTAAGACATCGTGCCTCAGGATTTATTCTCGACTTTCGTTATCTCCAAACGATTACCGTTTATAACGATTTTGTCGTTTTATGCAAAGAATTAGAATCCTTTGAATCAATAAAAAAATCAGAAAAATTTTGACGAAATTCTTTTTTATTCCGGCAGGAAAAATCAGCCAGATGCGGGAACGGTGAACCATCTGCAGTGACTTCGGAAAAAAGTTAGAAGTTCTTGGACTTCTGCTCAAAAAACTAAGATTTTTTTCACATCCTGCTTCCATGCAGGGTGTGAAAAAAAAGGGGCGT
>CAJUGZ010000153.1 GCA_910585855.1 uncultured Lachnospiraceae bacterium
GAAAGGCAGAAGTCTTAGAACTTCTTGCTTTTTGGAAACCGGAACAGCAGGCTGCTCACCGTTTTCGAATCTGGCGTCCCCATCATCCAACATATGCAATCAAGTAGTAGAATAACCTTCTCCCCTACTCACCGCACTGCCAATGTGCCACTCTAATGACATATTTCCTTTGCATCAGCGTGTGCATAAAAACAGAAGGTCTATTTCAACCTTCTGCCTGCTCAGTTTAAGTTTTTACTAGACTTTTCCGGTCTTTTTCATAATAATCTTTATTTTTTTCTGTTTTACTGCTGCTTTAATTTTTTTAACTCTTCAAACACCACATCATTTAAAACCTTGATATAAGTTCCTTTCATTCCAGAAGATCGGGACTCAATCACGCCTGCACTCTCAAACTTCCGCAATGCATTTACAATAACCGATCGAGTAATTCCGACCCGATCCGCAATCTTACTTGCTACCAAGATTCCTTCATTTCCCTCTAACTCTTCAAAAATATGTGTAATTGCCTCTAATTCAGAAAAGGATAATGTACTAATCGCAGACTTTACAATCTGTACCTTTCTTGTTTCTTCTGCACTTTCTTCATTTACGGAGCGCATCATCTCCAGTCCAACTACCGTAGTTCCATACTCGCTTAAGATAATATCATCAATCTCATACTGCTCATTGCATTTGTAAATAAATAAAGTTCCCAGCCGTTCTCCGGCAATATCAATCGGTGTAATAATTGCCTGATACTTTTTTACATTTTCTTCTGTAAAACCAAGAGTTGCCAAATTGACATTCTCTTTTGTTGACAACACACTTAAAAGCCGCTCATTCAGCATCATATCAATATGTCCGCCTACCACATCATCTATTAATTCGGTAATCTCCTCTACACCCGGTGTATTGCTGATTCCTAATACCTTTCCTTTCTTGCTGATTACTAAGATGTTCGAGCTTAATATCTCACTCAGTACTTCACAAATATCATTAAAGACTACCTTATGAGAATTATTATTATGAAGCAGTTTATTGATCTTACGTGTCTTATCTAATAATTGTACGCTCATATATTTCCTCCTTACTGAATGATGCAAATACTAATAAACTTCATTTCTTAAATATTATCATATATTCAGCATATAAACAAGAGTTATTTGTTATTTTTTAAAAATTTCCCGTATTTTTTGTTTATTGTAACTATTTGTCTGTTTTATCCACCCGATATCCACACTGTTCATTATGACAAGCTAATTTATGACCTTTTTCTAATAATACATCCTGACAGATAGGACACCGTTTTGTAGTCGGTTTTTGCCATGACATAAAATCACAGTCTGGGTTCGCTTCACAGCCATAATATCTTCTGCCTTTTTTTGTCTTTTTAACAATAATCTCTTTTCCACACTTTGGACAAGGCACTCCGATTTTCTCTAAATATGGCTTGGTATTGCGGCAGTCTGGAAAACCGGGACAAGCAAGAAACTTGCCATGAGGGCCATATTTAATTACCATATGTTTTCCGCATAGATCGCAGACTTCCTCTGTCACTTCATCTTCAATAATAATCTTTTCTAATTCTTTCTCTGCACTTTTTACCGCTTCATTTAGATCTGGATAGAAATTGCTGATTACGGTTTTCCAATCAATATGCCCCTCTCCCACTTCATCTAAAAGAGATTCTAAATTTGCTGTAAAACTAATATCTACAATTGCCGGAAACGCCTGCTTCATAATTTTATTCACAGCCTCTCCAATCTCGGTTACATAAAGATTTTTATTTTCTTTTACAATATAACGTCTGGCAAGAATCGTACTGATTGTCGGTGCATAGGTACTTGGACGTCCTATCCCCTGTTCTTCCAATGCCTTTACCAATGCCGCTTCAGTAAAATGTGCAGGAGGCTGTGTAAAATGCTGTTTTGTTTCTAAACTCTCCAACGAAAGCTGGCTGTCTTTTGAAATTCCCCCTATTGTAGTTTCATCTTCTGCTTTTTCTTCTTCATCTAAATAAACCAATAAAAACCCGTCAAATTGAAGTTTCGAAGCGGAGGCACTAAATCGGTAATCTCCCGCTGCCAATTTTACTGAAAGCGTCTGATAGACAGCACTTGCCATTCGGCTTGCTACAAACCGCTTCCAGATTAACTGATATAACCGAAACTGATCCCTTGACAGTGCATCTTTTACTAAAGCTGGCGTCAGTTCTACATCGGTCGGACGAATCGCTTCATGTGCATCCTGTATCTTCTGTGATTTCTTCTTTATTGTTTCTGCCTTTATCCGATAGTTTTCTCCATATGTCTTTGCAATATAATCCCGCACCAAAAGATCGGCTTCCTCTGACACCCGAATAGAATCTGTACGCAAATAAGTAATAATTCCAATCGTCCCCTTTCCCGGAATGTCTACTCCTTCATAAAGCTGCTGTGCCAAGCGCATCGTTTTCTGTGTAGAAAAATTTAAAACCTTAGAGGCCTCCTGCTGCAGCGTACTGGTGATAAACGGCACAGGCGCTTTTTTCACCCGCTCCCCTTCTTTTAACTCTTCCACAGAAAATGTTTCTTTCTTTACTGCTTGTTCAATCTTTTCTGCCTCTTCCTTTGTATGAATTTCTATCTTTTTCTTTTTATCCCCATAAAATTTGGCAGTTAGTGTCTTTCGCTCTCCTTTTAGCTTCAGCTTTGCATCTATTGTCCAATATTCTTCTGGAATAAATGCATTGATTTCCTCTTCCCTGTCACAAATCATACGAAGTGCAACAGACTGTACCCTGCCTGCACTCAATCCACGTTTTACCTTTTCCCATAAAAGCGGACTAATCGAATATCCCACCATTCGATCCAGCATGCGGCGTGCCTGCTGCGCATCCACCAAATCCATATCAATTTCTCTTGCCTGCTTTAAGGATGCCTTTACTGCATTTTTCGTAATTTCATTAAAGGTGATTCGGCTTGCCTTGTTCTTGTCCAACTTCAATGCCTGAGATAAATGCCATGAGATAGCCTCCCCTTCCCGATCCGGGTCTGTTGCCAAATAAACATGATCCGCTTTTTTTGCTTCTTTACGCAGCTTTGCAAGAATATCTCCCTTTCCCCTGATTGTAATATACTTTGGTTCATAACCATGCTGTACATCAATCCCAAGCTGACTCTTTGGCAAATCTCTTACATGTCCCTGTGATGCCAGCACCTCATAGCTGCTTCCTAAAAACTTTTTAATGGTTTTTTCTTTTGCAGGTGATTCCACGATTACTAAATTCTTCGCCATTTCATTACCCCTTTTACTATCTTACTTTTCTATATTTTCTGCCTTTTTTCGGCTTTTTTATACCATTGACAAAATAGCAATGGAATTCTACGCTTTTTTTGCATAATACCCCTTCATTGGCTCTTCAATTAAATCTTTTAATTGAAGTGTCAATATCACTTCTGTTAATTCACAAAAAGACAGTTTCGTTTCTTCCATTAACATTTGAATGTTTTTTGGTTCGAAACCTAAATCACTATACAACAATTTTTCTGATTCTGCAAGTTCAATCTCAGATTTTGTAACTTTTACCCCATTTTTTCTTTTTTTTATATTACAATCCTCTAAAAGCGAATCCAAATCAGACAAAATTCCCGCTCCTTGTGCAATCAAGCGATTGCATCCCCGACTCAGCAGATCCGTCATACGCCCGGGAACAGCATAGACCTCTTTTCCTTGTTCTAAAGCAAAATCCACGGTAATCAATGATCCGCTTTTCTCCCTTGCCTCTACTACCACTACAAAATCCGAAAGCCCACTGATAATTCGATTCCGCATAGGAAAATTACAGGCATATGGTCGAATACCCGGTCCAAACTCACTGATAATGCCGCCTTTTTCTGCCAGTTCATCATAGAGCTGCCGATTTTCTCCCGGATAACAGATATCCACAGCACATCCTAAAACCCCATAGCTCTCACTGCCTCCTTCCAATGTCCCCCACTGTCCGGCAGCATCAATTCCTCTTGCCATTCCACTTACGGTACAAACTCCATTTCTCCCAAAAATCTTTCCAATCTCTTCCGCTATACAATACCCATAACGAGTACAGTTTCTTGCTCCAACAATCGCCGCCATCTTCTTTTGCTCATCTGGAAGTTTTCCCAAAGAATACAATAAAATTGGCTTGTCCAAAAGCTGCAGCAGACGCTTTGGATATGCCGAATCCAAATATCTTGTCAAATAAATTCCCTTTTCAACCGTCTGTTCTAACTTTTTCTTCCACTTTTCGTTTTTTCTGCTTTCTTTTATTCCGGCTAACTGCCGCTCACTTAAATAAACTGCCTTTCCAATTTCCTCTGTCTTTAACTGATAAATTTGTTTCGGCTCTTTATAACATTCCAACAACTCCTGCAGTTTTCTGCTTCCCATACCATCTATATTACAAAGCCAGAACCAGTATTCCAATTCTTCTGTGATATTCTGCATTATTTTCCTCCTTATCTTCTCCACTCCTGAATATTCGTGCTTCGATAACAAATCGCTTCACTTAAATGCCGCCTTGTAATCTGCTCCTCCCCGTCTAAATCCGCTATTGTACGAGCAACCTTTAAAATTCGATTATATCCCCTTGCCGTAAGTTTTAAACGTGCAAATGCCTGCTCTAACAGTACCTCCCCTGCTGTATCTATCTTACAATAGCACTGAATCTGGGAAGCCGACAATTCACTGTTTGTATTAATCTTTTCCCCCTGATAACGTATCCTCTGCACCTCTCTAGCACGCATCACACGCTCCCGCATCGTTTTCGAATCTTCCCCCTTTGAAAATTTTTTCTTTTTTTGTCCCCTTATATCGGTATATTCTATGCTGGAAACTTCCATACAGATATCGATCCGATCCAGCAGCGGACGACTAATCCGCCCCAAATAACGTGCCACTTGTGTTTCCTTACAGTTACAGCGATTTCGATCCGGATAGTACCCACATCCACAACAATTCATCGCTGCTACAAGCATGAAATTTGTAGGAAATTCATAGCTTCCATGCACTCTGGATACCAAAATCTTTCGATCCTCCATAGGCTGACGAAGTACTTCCAAAACCGTTTTAGAAAATTCGGGGAGTTCATCTAAAAACAATACCCCATAATTGGAAAGAGAAACCTCTCCCGGCTTTGGAATCGTCCCTCCCCCTGCCAAAGAACTCGCCGATATGGTATGGTGCGGTGCACGAAACGGTCGTTTTACTACTAATGGGTTTTTATCTGAAAGCAGTCCTGCCACACTATATATTTTGGTAAGTTCTATCGATTCTTCCCATGTCATAGGAGGAAGTATCGTAGGAATCCTTCTGGCTATCATAGTCTTTCCTGAACCGGGAGCACCCATCATCAGCAAATTATGCATCCCGGCAGCAGCTATCTGTGCAGCACGCTTTAAAGCCTCCTGCCCGCTGACTTCCGAAAAATCCACCTCTTCCGACACACTCTGCATCTTTTCCCCATCAAAACAAACCCCTTCTTCCCCCTGAAATGCTTCAGGATTTTTTAAAACCGTCAACACTTCCAACAAAGAATTGACACCAATTACCCGAATCTGATCCACTGCAGCCCCTTCCTTTGCATTTTTCTTTGGAACAATACAACAGGAAATCTCTGCCTGCCTTGCTGCATAGACAAGCGGAAGCACCCCTTTAATGGGATTTACCTTTCCGTCCAAACTCAATTCCCCAACAATAAAAACCTGTTCCAAATTCTCTTTTTTAATATATCCCATACTGGTTAAAATTCCCACAGCAATCGGAAGATCATAAAGCGTTCCCTGTTTTCGAATATTTGCCGGAGAAAGATTAATCGTAATTCTTTTAGGCGGAATCGTAAATTTCGAATTTTTTAAAGCAGTTCTGACACGCTCCGATGACTCTTTAATCTCTGCCGACAACATCCCCACCATATTTAAACTAGGAAGTCCATCACTTAAATCCACCTCTACTTCAATTTGTATTCCCTCTATTCCATGAATCGCCCCACTATGTACTCTGCAAAACATCTTCTCTTTCCTTTCTAAATATATATAACTTTTTAACATCTGTACCGAACCGGACGCCAAAATCAAAAGGAAGATCCACTCCGGGCCCGCTTGCGCTTAGCATTTCCTCGTAGCGGACACATAAGGCACGAAAAGACCGTGCCTAAGTGCCGACGGGAAATGATGACCCTGCGCAGACCTTCCTTTTGATTTTGGCTGTATATCTATACCGAAAAATAAAAATACTTTCAAATCAACTGCTAGAACTACTAAAAAACAATGACACCTCAAAACCTAATTTTTAAATTTCTAACTATCTAACTCTTTTTCTCTGTTTTCTCTGCCTTGATTTTTTACAAAAAACAGCTATAATAAAATACAATAAAAATCCAAAGAAAGGCGGTTATCACTATGTCTGATCAAGCAAACCATACTATTGATTCTATCACCCTTGACACACTAAAAAAACAGTCCTACCAACTAGCAGAATCTCTGATTCTCTCTGCAAAACTAAAAACAGAAGAAATTCTAATTGTCGGCTGTTCTACCAGTGAAGTACTTGGTCATAAAATCGGCTCTTACTCCTCCGTTGATGCCGGAAAAGCCATCTTAGAGGGAATCTATTCCTGCTGCCTTTCCCATCAAATCTATCTGGCAGCACAGTGCTGTGAACATCTAAACCGTGCTATTATAATAGAAGAAACAGCTTCCAAAAAATACCAATACGAACCCGTCAATGTCATTCCACAGCCAAAAGCCGGCGGTTCTTTTGCCACAGCCGCCTATCACGCCTTCTCTTCTCCCGTTGCACTAGAAACCATTCAAGCACATGCCGGAATGGACATCGGAGATACCCTAATCGGAATGAATCTAAAAAAAATAGCCGTTCCTCTTCGCCTGCCGCAAAATACCCTAGGAGAAGCCCATGTCGTATTCGCCAGAACCAGACCGAAATTTATCGGCGGAAGCAGAGCTATCTATAATGACACTTTACTTTAACAATATTTTATTTTAACAAATGGAATAAAAACAATAACCCAAGCAAGATAAAATCAGATAAAAGAAAAGAATGACTAAAAAAGACACCAAAATCGGAAGAAAAGCCTACCTCAATGCTGCTTTTCGGCTGGTACAACCAGCTGAACTCGAAAGGAAGGTCTATGCAGGGTCATCATTTCCCGTCGGTACTTAGGCACAGTATTGCTGTGTTTTAGTTCCTTAGTGTCCGCTATAAAAATAAGAAATGCTAAGCGAAAGCGAGCCCGGAATAGACCTTCCTTTCGATTTCAGCGTCCCCCTGAGAAAAAAATTAAATTTATGGGTTAATTTAAGAACAAAACGATTCTATATCAGATATAAATTCTCAAAAATTCTAAGATAATGGATTTTGCAATGATAACACAGATTTCTTTCCCTGTAAAGAACCATATTCTAGTAAAAAAGTCCTATATTAACTTTTTTTCCAGCAAGGAACTGTCCCGCACATACTGCAGTGCCTGCTGACGATCAATTTTTCCCTGCACATACAATTCAAAAATTCCACGATCCATCTTCTGCATACCACTCTCTGTCTGCATAACCGACCCAATAAAAGCCGTCTTGCCCTCACAAATCAAATTTTTCACTGTTTCATTGGCGTACATCACATCAAAAACGCTCTGCCGCCTTTCACCTCCTAAAGTAGGAATCAACTGCTGAGAAACCACCATACACAACATATCCGCAAACCGACACCGCATCACCTGACGCTGTTCCGGCAAAAATAACTCTATTATCTGCTCCACTGTTTCAACAGCCCCAACCGCATCCATTACACCAAATACCAGATGCCCCATTTCGGATGCCTTCATCATCGCACAAATCGTTTCTGCATCCGATATTGCTCCTACTGCAATTACATCTGCATCCTCTCTCAACGCATCTGTCAACCCTTTTGAATAACTTTCTGTATCCACTCCGACTTCTCTTTGATGAATGATTCCTTTTTTATTGATATATTGATACTCTACCGGAGATTCCAAAGTAAGAATATGCCCTCCGATTTCTCTATTTATCTGCTCTATCAATACCGACAATGTAGTAGTTCTGCCGCTGCCAGAAGCCCCGGACAAAATTACCAGCCCCTGCTTTTTTTTACATACCTCCAAAACCGATTGCGGAATCGAAAGATCTTCTGCCTCCGGTATCCCATCTCCAAACAGCCGAAACACTGCCGTATATCCCTGTATCTGCTGAAATACCTGAACCCGGCAGCGTGTTTCAGAAAACGAAAATCCAAATTCAACCTTCCCCGCCTCGACTAACTTCGCTCTCTGTCTTTCATCTAAAAAAGCATACAAAAGCTCCTCTTCTCCCTCTGCTGAAAACACCTCTTCTTCTAAACAGATCAACCTGCCATTTCTGCGTATCCAAGGCGGATTTTTTGCTGTAATATGTAAATCAGAAGCCCCTTGTTCTGCTGCTTTTTGCAGCAATCTTTCTATATTTGTCATTGCTCTCTAACTGCGCCCTCCTATTCTTTTTATTATATATCTTTTTATTTCTATACTTCTAAAATCCCTTTATCATCATACAGTTTATTATAATCGAATTATTTCTTCTGCACAAGACATAACTCCCGATTCACACTTTCTTTTCTAGTGCATATACTGTTATGAACAACGTTTCAAGGTGCAAATTTGAAAACATTTCCAAATCCACTTACCCCGGAAGAAGAACGCTATTATCTGGAACGCTTGCGATCCGGCGATCAAGAAGCAAAACAGATTTTAATCGAGCGCAATATGAGGCTTGTCGCCCATCTGGTGAAAAAATACAATAGCGGCGGACGGGATATGGAAGATCTGATTTCGATTGGTACTATCGGACTTATCAAAGCCGTAAATACCTTTAATATAGACAAAAATAACCGTCTGAGCTGCTATGCATCTGCATGTATCGAAAACGAAATCCGGATGCTGTTTCGTTCAGAAAAAAAACTCGGAAAGGAATGTTCTCTTTATGAACCACTTGGTACAGACGCAGAAGGAAATTCCATTCGTTTAGTAGATATTCTAGAAGCAGAGGAAAAAGATATTCCAGAACGGCTTGACCTAGAAGCCGATACCCAAAAACTATATTATCATATGAAACATAAACTAAGCCGAAGGGAACAAGAAATTCTCATTCTGCGCTATGGGCTTCTTGGAAGCCATGAATATACACAGCGTGAAATTGCAAGAAAATTGGGGATTTCTAGAAGTTATGTTTCACGAATTGAAAAAAAAGCACTGGAAAAACTAAGGTGTGCTTTTTCTTAATTTCTATAAAATCCAAATCAAACAAAAAAAGGATTTCTCTGCCCAAATACAATATCAAGCAGAGAAATCCTTTCTTTTCTATCTAAAAAATGAAACTGCTAAGAAAGGAGGACGCTGAAAGCCGAATAGAGTGCTATTCCGGCTGTGTACTCCAATCAAAAAACAATATCCTAACTTTATTCCCATTATTTATTTTATAAATAAAAACAGTCTAATAAAATTATTCAATAAACTTATTGATTCCTTTACCATTAAATATACCCTCCAAATATTTTGACTCCTCCATCTCCTATAGAAGTATATTCATACTCATATCCTTGACTAAAAAACCTCTTTTCGTCATCTTCCCTTACTTTTTCCTTAGAAACTTTAACAACAACTGCTGATTTTACAAAATAAGTATTCTCGTCTTCAATTACATCTTTAAGCAATACCCAACTATGTGGATATGCCTTTACAATCTCTTCCCACGTCATACGTTTACCAGTATACTGAAACTCCATATTTACATCCATCCTTTCTTAAATATAATTTAATTATAGCATATTATATAATTACTTATAAATACACTAATTTACAAACTTTAAAATCTTTCATACAAAGGGAAAAACTTCCGGCAATTGATCTGAAGTATTATTTTCCAATGCAGACACACAGCCAAAATCAAAAGGAATGTCTGCGCCGGGTCATCATTTCCCGTCGGCACTTAGACGCTGTAGTTTAGCGTCTTAGTGTCCGCTACGAGGAAATGCTAAGCGAGAGCGGGCCCAGAGCAGATTTTCCTTTTGATTTTGGCGTCCCCCCAGCAAAAAAATTTTTAATTAAAGATTGCAACTCAGTAAAATCATGTTATAATAGAATTTACCATAGAAAAAATATAGGACAAATGGACTATCTGATTCTATCTACATAACTTTATTTAGAAAAGGCGGATTATACCATACCTTTCTATTTTTAACAGCAATTTAGTAATTTTATATCATTTTTAGAAAGGACAAGCGGTCAACTACCCATCCCCTAAAAGGAATGGGCTTGTAAAAGCCTATAGTTGACTAGCCTAAGTTTTAACGAACTACGTTATACAAGAATATATAGTTACCTACAGATGTTATGCCAAGTCTGTAG
>CAJUGZ010000154.1 GCA_910585855.1 uncultured Lachnospiraceae bacterium
GACGCTAAAATACAGCGTCTAAGTGCCGACGGGAAATGATGACCCTGCGCAGACCTTTCTTTCCATTTTGGCTGTGTACTCCAGACCTAAAAAATAGTAAAATATTTGCTGTAGTACTAAATTGTACATTTTCACCGAAAAATAAAATTATCATAAAAATTTATAACTATCTGACTATCAAGGGCTCTTTCTGAACTTTGGATATTTCATCTCAGCCAGTTTTTCTAACTTTACCAGAAATTGAATATTTCAGCAAAACGGAATTTGGCAGTATATCCAAACATGAGAAAGAACCCTATCAATTCTTTCCACTTAAAAAATAAAAAAACGCCAGATTCTAAAAAGACAGGATTCTAAGAGCCTGTTTAATATTTCGATACATGTAAGAAAATACTGAACAGGCTCTAAAAACACAGAATTTCTGCTGTGACTGCAAATTTCCCGGCTGGTAGAACTAGCGAACTCGAAAGGAAGGTCTATGCAGGGTCATCATTTCCCGTCGGCACTTAGACGCTGTATTTTAGCGTCTTATGTGTCCGCTACGAGGAAATGTTAAGCGAAAGCGGGCCCGGAATAGACCTTCCTTTCGAGTTCAGCGTCCCCCTTTCAGAAAAAATCAAATTTATAGAACTTTAGATCTTTGCCAATACCGGAAGTACATATTCCCAGTCCATATCGGAAGCATAATAAAATTTTGTATAGCCGGGCTGATTGTAACAATTGTTTTGCCATGCAATAGAGGTTCGATACATCGTGTCATGCATCAATGTAAACAACTTATGCTTGTTTAATTCTATATTGGTATAAATTCTTACAGCACTGTTATCTGCTTTTCTCAATAATAGTTCTTCTCGGAAATCCCCAAAGATATCTGCTACCAGACATGGGTTTCCTTTTGTACTGTTGTTAGTTTTTGTACCTTCTGGTTTTAACATTATCCCATGGGTGTTATCGTTGATAACTCCTGTTTTTTCTTCTTTGAGATAGTCTATTCCATCTAAAATCTGTGTAGACAGATCGGCTGCCCATCGAATCGGCTGATTTGTTCCTAATAAGTGATCCGGCAGTATCTCCCCTGTGCAGGAATAGATCTGATTTACCCAGCATTGTAATCCCCTTACTTTTGGATTGATATCGCCAATCATACAGCGTCCTAAATCACATTCGGCATATTCTCCAAACAGAACTTCCCCTGTTTCTGCATCACGAAGAGCAAATCCATAAGGGGCTTCTTTTGCTCCCTCAAAAACATTAAAAATTTCCAAACCCGGGCGGTCGGGATCGATATTGGCTACATGCATCGCATCTCCATGTCCGAACTTTCGATATGTCTTTCCATCCGGCAGATAGCCATAGCTGGAATATAATACACTGCCATCGTGGTCGATTACTGCTGCTCCATAGATAATCTCTTGGCAGCCATCCCCATCCACATCTGCTGTGGAAAGACTGTGGTTTCCCTGACCTGCCAAAATCCCATAGACAGGATCTGTTCCCTTTGCTATATGGGCATTGTCGCAAAATGGATTGTTCATTGGTACAAATCCGCTGTCTATTGCAAATCGTTCAATATGTTTTCCATTTATAAAATCATATGCTACAATCGTTGTTCTGGTATAATAGCCACGGCAAATCAAAAGAGAAGGATGCTCCCCGTCTAAGTAAGCTACACCAGACAAAAAACGATCGACTCGATTGCAGGGTTCAATTCGGTTCATTGCATAATCTCCCCACATCAGCCCGTCATCTACACGCCCAAATCGAAACGGTATCGTTTCCAGTTCCGTTCCATCTCCGGCAAACATCGTTAAATATTCCGGTCCTTCATAAATAAATCCTTCAAATTGATTTAATTGATTTCTTGGACTGCGGGAAGGAGCATAAACATTGATAAAATAATCTGTTACTTTTCTGGCATCTGCACCCGACAAAGGATAGGAATATATCGGTTCTATCCCAAAACATTCTTCCAATGTTGCTGGCCAGTGTCCTGCCTTTACCTCAGGATGTTCTGTCCAGCCAGCAAATACCGAAACCATATGCTCATAATAATCTTCTGCACTGCACACAAAATTGTCCGAATGAGAATATCCCTTTTCTATATCCTCCTTTGGCATAGTAATATAAGACTCCGATTTTATCGTACCATCTGCATGATAAATCGTCATCTTTGTACCCGGTGCAGTCTTTACAGACATCTCCGCTTTTCCGTCATAATCAAAATCATAGACAATAAACTGTGTATAATGCGCCCCGGAGCGAATATTATTTCCCATATCCAGCCTCCAAAGCAATGTCCCGTCTAATTTATAACAATCAATATAACACTTTCCCGTATAACCCTTTATCGAAACATCCTGTGAATTACTCGGATCCCATTTTACAATATATTCATACTCTCCATCCCCATCTACATCTCCAACACTCATATCATTAATTCGATACTCATAAACCTCTCCGGCAGGCGTCACACCTCCCTCTGGAATCCGCATAGGAATATCAATATAATTCTCCCCTGACTTCCAAGCCTGCACCGCCTTACAAACCTCTGCCTCCACTCCGTCCCGAACAGCCGCCACTGCATAAAAATCCTCCATTGTCCCCTCTGTATCAATATAATTGGTACTGTCCGTCACGAAAGCAAGCTTCTTTCCATTTTTATACACTACAAAATCCGCCCCAGTCATCCCCGTTTCCGAATAACCGTCTACCTCCTCCAACATCAACCGCCAGCCAAGAAAAATTCCCGTTTTCACCCTTACTGCAATCAATCCTCTATTCAGCTTTTCAAGCTGCTCATGAAAAACCTTTCGAATCGGACTTTTCAAAACTCCACTCTCGATCTCCTCTTGATCCTCTTTCTTACAAACCACTCGAAAATAATGAGGCACATGAGTTGCCTTCTTCAAACAATACTCTGTATCAAACGTTTCCGCTACCATCTTAAATTTTGTAGCAGGCAAATTTTTATCTGCCCAAAACACCTGATAACCAACAGCCCCCTCTACTCTATCCCAAGTAACCGTCAGATCACATTCCGTAATCTCTTTTACCCTCAAATTCATTCTCTCTTCCATTTCAATTTTCCTCTATATATTTATTATTTTATTATTTCTTACTTTTTCTAACAATCTTCCTATGAGTATCCATCTACAATCGAATAGGAAAATGACCTTCTCCACTACCCGTACACTGCCAATACACCCATATTTCCTGTGCATCAGCGTGCGCATAAAAAAGGAAGCTGTCGTATAACAGCCTCCTCTGCAGCCACATACACTGAACGTCAAATAAATCCACTATCCAGTACAATAAAATATACACAACCTCATGAGGAATTGCATCACTTTACGGCTGGCGCAACACTTACGGCAAATTTCATCAATCATAAGTATATTCCTGAAAAACCAGTCAGAAGCGAAGCAGAGGTCTATGCAGGGTCATCATTTCCCGTCGGCACTTAGACGCTGTATTTTAGCGTCTTATGTGTCCGCTACGAGGAAATGCTAAGCGAAAGCGGGCCCGGAATAGACCTCTGCTTCGCTTCTGACGTCCCCTTCACTTCTGACATCCTGCCTTAATTCTGCTTATACTGTTCATTTACCTCATCAATCAAAGCCTGCCCACCGGTAGATAACCAAGTATCCCATGCCTGCTGCAACCCTGCCTCATCAATCTGTCCACAAATATACTGTGTCCGTGCCTGAGAAAGAATCTGATCCAAACTAGCTCCACTTAAAGAATAAGTAGAAGAATTAATCAAATAAGCATCAGCAGGATTAAATACTGCATAAGGAACATTTTCTTCTCTTACCTGATTCATTCTCTGTGTACGCTCATTCTCTTCCTTCACAGGGGAAGTCTGAGTCATATTAGGAATATAAGCAACTGTCTGATTCAGAGCCTGATATGCCTTTGCTGCATTTGCATCGGTAGGATCTTTAATATCCACCAGATATCCATTTTCATCCAGCTTCCAATGGACATCCTGCAGTCCCCAAGCAGAAAGAACTAACATTTCATCATCACACATTTTATCCAGAAAATGCAGACAATCTTCAATTTTCTCATCTGTATTGCAAGTAGAAGCACTTAATACAAACATTCCGTTATATCCAGTAGTAGCTAATGTCTTATCGTTAATTGTACCAATCAAATTCATAGCAGCCGTTTCCTGCCCCTCTATTACAGAAGGAATACTATTATTTACAAAATAATCCCAGATTCGTCTTCCACCGTCTGTTGTATCAATAAAGATTCCACATTCTCCATTCTTTACACTATCTTCCCACTGATCCGTACCACGCACAGCCCAGTCCTTATATACCAAGCCATCGTCATACATCTTCTTAAACCAGTCAAGTGCCTCTTTATACTCTGACTGCATATGAACCGGAATTAATTTGCCGTCCTGCTCTACCCATTTATTCCCAACGCCAAACCAAGTCTGCATAATATCAAACGGTCCTGTATACTGACAAAGTGCAAGACCATACGTATCATCCTGTCCATTTCCGTCTGGATCTCCATAAGTAAACTGCGACATCATCTCATACATATCATCTATTGTTTTTGGCTCTGCAATTCCTAACTTTTCTGCCCAGTCTGCACGATAAGCGATTCCATAACGTCCAATCACTCTTGCACGGTAAATTCCAATTAATTTTCCGCCTACGGTAAGCGACTGGCATACATCTGGATTTGCCTGAGAAAGATTCGGATACTTTGCAGAATCAAACATATAATTGTTCAAATCTATAAATGCTCCTGCATTTGCTGCACTGATAATTGCACCTGTAATATTTCCAACTGCCATAACCATTGGCATTTCCTTTGGATTTGCCAGTGCCAAAGTTACTTTTTCCTCTAAAACATCATTTGCAACCCATGTAAAATCAACTTTTGTATTGGTATAATCTTCCATTAAAGCAAGACATTCCTGTGCATAAGGAATTGATGCTCCTTCACTTAACGGATTTCCTTCAAAGTCGATTGTCATAAATGTAATTTCTGCTTTTTCTGCCGGTGCTGCTGTTGTTGTTGTATTTGAAGCAGTTGTTCCGGTGTTGCTTGCAGTTGTTGCTGCAGTTGTATTATTTGTTGGAGTCGTACTGTTTCCTCCACAGGCTGTCATACTGGCAAGCATAGCTGCTGCCAATGCAATCGCTGTTACTTTTCTTGCTTTTCTTCTCTTCATAATTTTCCTCCTTATCATTAAAAAACAAGCATGTCGATCTGACCACTTTTATAACAATATTTCCAATTCCAATCCCCAAAAATATAGTCTGCTTATTTGGATTTGAAAATATATGTAACAATAATTTTATTTTCTTCTACTATATTAGATTATCCCTTTACAGCTCCAACCATAACACCCTTGGTAAAATATTTTTGTACAAAAGGATAAACTACCAAAATAGGCAAAGTTGCTACTACCGTAGCTGCCATCTTTACTGCCTTATCAGGTGGAACTCCATTAGACTCATAATCAAATGCATCTGCATTAATTCCACCGGCAAGCAATACAATACGGCGAAGTACAATCTGAACTGTTTCTTTTCTGCTGTCACTTAAATAAATCATTGCATTAAAATAATCATTCCAATATCCTACTGCATAGAACAAAGAAATAGAAGCAATAACCGGTTTAGAAAGCGGTATTACAATCTTTGCAAAAATCCCAATATCAGTACAGCCGTCAATTCTTGCTGCCTCATCCAATTCTGCCGGAAGTTCCTGAAAGAAATTTTTTACAATAATCATATTAAAAGGACTAATCGCTCCGGGCAGAATTAATGCCCAATAAGAATTATATAATCCAAGGCTTTGAATCCACAGAAAAGACGGAATCATACCACCAGAAAAAAGCATAGTTACAATTACCATATTTAAAAGAACATTTCTTCCCTTCATATATACCTTGGAAAGCGGATAGGCAAATGTAGTAGTAAAAAACATATTGATAATTGTACCAACTACTGTAAGATAAATAGAATTTCTTAATCCCTTAAAAATATCACCGGTCTGTGTGATATAGTTATAGGCATTTAATGAAAATTCCCTTGGAATAATAAAGAATGCCCGCTCTGTCAATTCTTTTTCTGTTGCAAAAGATCCTGCAATTACATAAAGAAAAGGAAGCAATGTAGCAAGTCCGACCAGTCCGATTCCAACATAAATAATCACATCCGTTACTTTATCAGCCGTACTCTTTTTAATTCGATTTTCTCTTGTTGTCTTCACTTCTGCCATAACATTCTTCCTCCTTTCTAATAGATACCGGATTCACCGGCTTTTTTTGCAACCCAGTTTGCACCAAGCACCATAATCATACCTACTACAGATTTAAATAAACCTGCTGCCTGACTAAAAGAATACTGTGCATTTTTAATACCTTTGATATAAACATAAGTATCAAACACTTCTGCCTTTGATACGTTTAATTCGTTTCTCATCAAGAAAATCTGCTCGTAACCTGTATTTAAGATGGATCCAACACGTAAGATTAACATCATAATTACAGTTCCTTTAATTGTCGGAAGCGTAATATGCCACATCAAACGCCAACGTCCCGCTCCATCTACTCTTGCTGCTTCATAGAGCTGCATATCCACTCCAGAGAGTGCCGCAAGGAATACAATTGTACCATAACCAGTTTCTTTCCAGATACTCTGCCCGATAATCAGTCCTCTGAAATATTTCGGACTTCCTAAAATATCCACTGTGCTTCCTGTAATTGACTTGATAATCATATTGATAATACCATCATTTACATTTAATAACTGATAGGTTAAACTGGCAACAATAACCCATGATACAAAATGCGGGATATAGATAAAAGTCTGAATGGTTCTCTTATATGCATCATGCCGAATCTCATTTAAAAACAGAGATAAAATAACCGGTGCCGGAAAATACAATACTAAACTCAGTAAAGAAATACCAAGCGTATTAGTCAACAGCATCCAGAAATCCCCGCCAGTAAAGAAATTTTTAAAATTCAATAACCCTACAAACGGACTTTTCAAAAATCCCATAAATGGACTGAAATTCTGAAACGCAATCACAATACCAAACATTGGAATATACCGAAACACAATAAAATAAATCAGTCCGGGCAGCAGCATAACATACAGCCATTTATGCTGCTTAATGTACTTCAGCATAGACTTCTTCTTATCCTCTCGAGAAAGAATTTCGAGTGCCTCTGGAGAAATTTCATTTTTCCTCTTGCTCATAATTATCCTCCTTTTTTGTTTTTTTGTTTTGCCGGAATTATGCACTTTGCACTTTAGCAAGCTGTATTTTCATATTCCATTAGTGCAATAATACCGTAAGGATGCAATTACATCAATACTCAATATCTTTCCTTTTCTATGATTTTAACAAATTTAACAGAAAATTTTTAAGATTTTTAGGAAAATTTTCTATTTATTATCATTCTATTTTCCAATTTTTTTCCAAAAATAAGCAACTGATTATTCATTTTTTTTATGTGTTCGCCGATATTTTCCGGGTGTTTCTCCCTCCAACTTACTAAAAAAACGAATAAAATTCTGTGCATTGGTATAGTTTAACTTAATCGCTATATCATTAACCGTCATATTTGTTTCTAATAATAATCGTTTTGCTTCCTGAAGACGATACTCTGCCACATAGTCACTAAACGTAGTATTCCTTTCCATCTTAATTACCTTCCAAAGATATGTCGGATGATACCCCAATGCATCTGCACATTCCGTCAATGTCAAATCTCCTCTGCATTTTTCTATCAATTCCTGAATTTCCTGCATAATTTCAGAAGATTTACTTGTCCGATAATTTTCCAATCTATCTACAATAGGTGCAATTACCTTATACTTCATACAGCTCCGTATCTTATCCATATCATACAGCATGGTAAACTTTTGAAATAATACACTCACTCCATCCGAAAATATCTTTCCTGTCTGCAGTCCCGCATCCGTTGCAACTAATATAATTGCAACAATCATTCGGTGCAGATAAAGTGAATTTTCCCCCTGAGGAACTTTTTTTTCTAAAAGAGAATCAATAAATGCATCCATCAGCCGAAAAGCCTCTTCTTTATTTCCGTTGTCCACTGCTTCCTTAATCTGCTTTTCTAATAATTTATCATAAGTACTAATCTGACTGTTTTCCTGTCTTGTAATATCTGTATAAAACATGACTCCTGTATGATCCCAAATCTCTTCCTCTGCCATCATTTCATTATTTTTTACTGCTTCAATACACTCTCGATAAGCCTTGCGGAAATCAGAGAAGCTGCTGCATGAACCACTGATTCCCATAGATACTGCCATTTGATACTGCTCTTCTACAAACTCTTTTAACTTTTCATAAAAATGCAGGATCTCTTCATCTAAATCCTGTTCATTTTCCCCGCCAAATACAACAATAATTGCTTTCGCATTGCAAACAGGCAGCATAGCTAACTTTGTCCGAATTTCTTCTGGCATCTGTTCCATAATACTTAAACGAAGTGCATCCTGTTTTGCTTCATCATAAATTTCCCCATGATTCATGGATTTAAAGATAATTGCCCCTAACAGATAAATCGAAAAAACAGACATATCCAACTGATCCCGATATGCTAAAATCTGCTCTCCGCTGATATCTCCATTGATCAAATGCAGCATAAACAATTCTGTTAGCTGCTCTCTCTGCTCTGACATCAACCGCTCCAAACTCACATTGGTATCTACCAAGCGATCGATTTGATTGGCAATATATTCCAATTCATTCTTAGAACGCTTTTCTTTTTCCTCTCCAAACCCGACATGATTAGCAAGGGAAGACACTGGTTCATAGATCCTTCGTGTAATCATTACAACCAATATCACTGCCATTGCACCAAGAAGCAGCAGACACCCTGTAATAGAAAGAATACTAAATGCCTCATTCTGTACTCGATTCCAGTTATAACTTACCACATAAGTCCAATCCAACTGCTTTGATCTGGCTTCTGCAACCACATAGGTTTTTCCGTCTGTCAGACGAACCCGATTTTTTCCTTCCAAACTTCCTGTAGCCTGAAAATCTAAAAGCTGGTATGCCACTGTCTGATCGGTTGCATAAATCAATTCTCCATTTCCATCAAATACCATCAAGTCCCCACTTGCCAAATTTTCCCGCATCAAAGCAAATAATCTCTCCATATTCACCTTAATAATCATCATTGCATGGGTTTCTGCACTGCTGACCGGCAGTTTATAGACCAGCACAAGTCCGTCCGCCTGCACCCACTCCCGACTTTTAAATTTTCCCTTTTCTGTTGTTCCCCAATTATAATTCCAAAAACTTCGTTCAATAAATTCTGTTTTATAAGAATACAGTCCCTCTACCATATCCTTATTTTTTACAAGCAAATAAGGATACATCCCCATATTACTCAGTACCCATCCATTCTTAAAATTTACAAAGGAATAGCCAGACACATAATCAGACACCATCGACTCTCCAGAGAGAGCAGAAATACCCCCCCGTATATAAGAATAATAAGAATAATCCAGATCTGCCTCCAGAAGCCATGCAATCTCATCATCTAACACTTCGGCGGTATAGTACCGCTTCATATTTCCAAGTGCAGTATCCACCCGGGAAGCTGTCTGTTCTACAACGGCTTCCATTGAAGTATCAATTTTCAAAGCGGATTCTTTTAAATAATTATAATAAGAATAGCCTCCTAAAATCATCAAAGGAATAAATGTTAAAAATATTAAATAAAGAAAAATTCTATATTTATATTGAATTGTCTTTAGTTTTTTTATCCTATCTCTCATTTTGCTCCCCATCGCTCTTTAAATCTTTTAAGCAGCAAATATTCTGCCCATCCCAATCACTTTATATCGTTCTATTCTATTATATATGAAATCTGCACAAATTGAAAGTAAAATTTTATCTATATTTTCTATATATTAATATTGGCTTATAGAATTTTTGATTTCTAATAGATTATTTTTTAGAAGATATCATGGAAGATTTTGTAAAAGAGGACAGAATGGTATCTAACCTTTGCGGAAAACTTGTTCTGCAATAAAAATTTCTACCGCTATCCAACCAACAGCGAGAGGCGGTTTGCTCCTGTCCTTTGACTGCGACTTCGGAGAACGGTTAGAAAGTCTTGGGCTTCTGTGGAAGAACTTAGAATTTTTTGCATATCCTGCTTCCATGCAGGGTATGCAAAAAAAGGGGCGTGTTTAGCCCGGATCATAGGGAAGAGGATGTTTTATGGCAGATAAAATCTTTCCTTACACCAATTATGTTTCGCCTGTAGTGAGGGCGAATTGCGCTCCGGTTCGTATGGTTGGATGAACTGAAATCAGAAGCCCTAGACTTTCTTACCGTTTGGAGCGGAGCAAGCAAAGGACAG
>CAJUGZ010000155.1 GCA_910585855.1 uncultured Lachnospiraceae bacterium
ATGAAAAGCTGAATGAAATATCCTGCTATAATGCAGAAAGAAAGGAGGAAGCTGCAATGCCGGGGAATATCAAAAATATAATGACAGCAATCGACTATATCGAAAGCTACCTGCACGAAAAATTGGACTTGGAAACAGTTGCGGGGGCTGCACATTATTCAAAATCCAATGGACAGAGCAGGTCAGCCATGTGAGATTTCTCTGTGTTATGTATTTCTTGCATCTGATGATTCTAGTTATATGACAGGGCAGGTACTTCATCCAAATGGCGGGACAATAGTAGGATAATGTGACCTGTTTCTAAATCCAAAGGGAGGTTTACACCGAGCCCGGAATAGACCTTCCTTCCGAGTTCGGCAGTTCCTTTTTCAATTTATAAGGAAAAAAATTTTTTATTTATCAAGTTCCTCTAACATTCTTCTTAATTCCTCATCTGATAAATTTTCCAGTGCTTTATCATCTCGTGCTGCCATAATTGCCAAAATTTTTTGCTTTTTTGCTTTATTCTCTACAGCCTTTTTTTGTGCTTCTTTTTCAGCTAGTTTTACCACAACAATATATTTAATAATTGCAATTTGCACTTCCATTAATTCTTCTTCTTTATTTTTGACATTTAAAAGGCTTTCTTCCTGTGATTGCTTTTGTTTGGTGTTTAATGTTTTAAAAATTTGATCTAAATCTTCCACTCGCAGATCCCATAAATCTTCTACAGAAATACTGCCCTTAAATGGAAATCGAACTTTATGCCGGGTTGCATATTCAAAAATATTTTCTACCATAACAGAGTTTCTCCTTTTATTTTTATATTTTAAAATTTAATCTTTATAATTCGTTCGGTGCTGCCTTTTACTTTTACTACCAATTCATCACGCTTTGTAGAAGAAAATCCGATTCCAGACAACTGCTCTTCTACATTTTGTACCCGCATTTTAGAACCAAGTGCTTCTAACACTCTTTTATGCTGCAAAAGTTCCTGTTTTAAAAACTCATTATAAAAACCGTTTGGCTGTTCGGAATTGATACAATCTTTTAGCATAAAAAAGTAATGTTTATGTCCAATTTCGTTTTGTTCGTCCCAATAGTTAGGAGAATACATTATTACAGAAACAGGAATAAACTGATTGGTATGTAAATTCCAGATTTCAACAGAAGAGGTTGTAGAAGGCAGACATTTTTTTATTTGAAATGTTCCGTCCTCTTGCAGAGTAACTTCTGCTACAGAAACATTTTCTCCTGTACGAAGTCCGTTTCGATAATCAAAAGCGTAAATCTGTCCGTCAAATTCAATTTCAGCTCGAAATCCATCTTGATTTCCCCGATCCGTATATTGATTAACAAAGAATTTATAGACACCCGGCATCATTTTTTCTTTTTGAATCCAAGTAATATTTTCTACTGCAATCGCATGTGCTGGATGAATAATATCGACATCAAGCTGTCCGCCAAGAGAAGAAACTTTTGGTTTTTTATCCGTTTTAAAAAAGATTTCATGCTGATTTGGTTCGATGCAATGGGCGTCCAAATCACTGTCATCCGTTCCGCTTTCATTCCATTGAATCGAAAATCTTAAAACACCGTCCACCCTGCCGCCAGCCGCTTTGACCCGTTCTTTCATACTGTCTGTTAAATTTCCAGAATAAGCCCAGCTAAAGTTATTATTCCATTTAAACATTGTTTTACTGTCCTTTTTTTCCGGTGCAATTAAAGAAACCATATTGTTTCGATGTTTATTTTCAAAATAAACCTCCATTTCATTTGCAGTAGGAAGAATATCCGAAATAAACTTTTCAATTGGGATTTCTTCTACCCGAGAAAATTTTTTTGGATTAGGAGCGATGTCCTTTTCCATTTCTCCAAAGATATCTTCTGTTCCAAAGATTCTTTTTGCTGCATCTTTATTGGAAAATAAAATATTATTTATTGTAATATCATCTAAAGTTGCATACCTTCTGCCAAGAGAATCAAAATAGCCTAATTCTGTAATTACCTTTTTGGCGTCTTCTAACATCTGTTTGGTGAAAATTGCTTTTGGACGCATATAGTTGGCAGGAGCAACAATTTGTTCATATTTTTTTACTGCCAGATCCAAATCCATTCCTTCACTTACATGAAGAAGCAGTGTACCAATACTATGGTTGCGAAGCCGTCCGATTGCAATACCAGCTTTTGCAGAAGCTGCCCATAAAAAAATCTCTTTTTCCTGATTATTTGCAAGTTTTTGATAATCCTTTTTATATTTTAAAAATTCCGTCAAGATTTTCTTCCATTCTGCTCCTTTATAAAGCGTATTAGAATGAATTAATTCTAAAATGGTAAGCAGACTGTCTTCTGAAATTTCTTCAAGAGAACGCTGAAATACATTTTTAGTATCCCGAAAAATTCCTTTTCTGCTTTCTATAGAAGCACTGCTTTGATTGACAAAAGAATCAGGAAGCTCAAAATAAAAATGATGCCATTCTTTTATCGTTCCGTCTTCTAATGTCTGATAATTTTTTAATGTTCCGACTTCTTTTGATTTACTAAGATAAATATTCGATATAGAATGTGACTTTATCAAAGCAGAGAGTTTATGAAATACCGTCTGGTAGGCAGAATCCTTTACTTTGCAGTCCCAAATACTTATCATTTGATTATTTTGAATAGCAACAACATTTCCAATTGCTTTTATAAAATGTCGGCAGCAGCTGCAGTTATACAGAGAGCGTGTTCTGTAAATTCTATTTGTTTGTGCAGGAAAGCTGTTTAAATAGGTATTCCATAATTCATCCTTATTGACATCAACTTCAAATAAGTAATCCGTATTTTTTGTCATTTCTTTAAAGTGAGCTATTAATAAATCTCTTATTTTCTGAAATTCCATAATAAAATCTCCTTCTTATAATAATAGTATTTTTAAATTTTATAAGAAAACCTTAAAAATATAGAACCGTTTATAATTATAATTAGTATAACACCATAGTATATATATTGCAATAATAATTATTTATTTAAGAGTATAAAATTATTTTTGGGGAGGACGCCAGAAGCCCAAGGGAAGTCTGCACCAAGCCCGCCTGCGCTTAGCATTTCCTCGTAGCGGACACATAAGGCACGAAAATACCGTGCCTAAGTGCCAACGGGAAATGATGATCCTTTGCAGACCTTTCTTCCAATTTTGGCGTCCGGTTTGAAAAAAGGAAAATTGTTTAACTGGTTGAAAAAATACTAAAGTTCATGCTATAATAGGCACGAATGATTTTGGTAAAATATAGAACAGAGGAGAGGATGTTCTGTATTTTGTAATGATTAAAATATAGAAAGGGAAAAGACGGTGTATGGAATGGATACTAATAACGTAAAAAAGACAAAGTATTATTCTGAAAAGGCAGAACAAGGGAAACGATATGTTCGAATTTTGCTTGTCCTATTTTTAAGTTTGTTTTTATTATGTTCCTGTGAATCAACAGAACCAGTTGTACTTCCGACAGAAACCGTTCCGATTGGAACACAGGCAGGGAATTTGCTTGGATCGAATCAGAATACGGCAACAGAACAGGATGAAAAGTTAGAAGTACATTTTATTGATGTCGGACAGGGAGATGCGATATTGATTCGTTTTGGAGAACATGCTATGCAGGTGGATTTTGGAAATAATGATAAAGGTACTTTGGTACAGAGTTATTTGGAAAAGCAGGGTATTACCAGTTTAGATTATGCGATTGGGACACATCCAGATGCCGATCATATCGGAGGGATGGATGTTATCTTGTATAAGTGGGATGTTGATACGATATTTATGCCAAATAAAGCAAGCGATACAGCAACTTATCGGGATGTACTTCAAGTTTGTAAAAATAAAAATTATAAGATTGAAGTGCCGAAAGCGGGAGCGGAGTATTCGCTTGGAGATGCCAGTTTTCAGATTATTTGTCCGATTGCGGACGGATATGGTGATACCAATAGTTATTCGATTGGAATTCGTTTGACTTATCAGGATACTTCTTTTGTACTTTGCGGAGATGCGACGAAAGAGTCGGAAACAGAAATGCTTTGTTCCAATGAACCATTGTCTGCAGATGTACTGAAGGTATCACATCATGGCAGCAATACTTCTACCAGTGAAGAGTTTTTAAAAGCGGTGAATCCTTCTTATGCCGTAATTAGCTGTGGGAAAGATAATTCTTATGGGCATCCTCATCAAGAAACTATGGAGTTGTTAGAACAGTATCAAGTGCAGATTTTTCGAACGGATGAGCAGGGAAGTATTGTAGCAGTATCAGACGGAAAAGAAATTCAATGGAATACGGTAGAGTGGTCAGAAGATGAACCTTTAAGCGGATATATTTATGTATTAAATACTGCTACGAAGAAGTATCATTATATCTGGTGCAGTATGGTAGAGGATATAAAAGAGGAGAATAAAGAGGACACTACAAAAAGCAAAAAGGAATTAAAAAAAGAAGGGTATGAACCTTGTAAACGATGTGTTGGAGAGTAAGGGAAAAAATAGGAGAAAAAACGTATGGTTTCGGAGTATCGGCTTACGAATGGGATAAAAGTAGTATGTGATCCGATTGCTAATTCCAATTCAGTGGCATTTGGCGTTTGGGTTACAGTAGGATCACAAAATGAAAAGAAAGAAAATAATGGAATTGCACATATGATAGAACATATGGTTTTTAAGGGAACAAAAAAGAGAAGTGCGGTTCAGATTGCAGATGAAATTGCGGATGTCGGAGGAAATATAGATGCTTATACCAGTAAAGAAGTTACTTCCTATTATGCATGGGTATTGCCGGAAAATTTAAATAAAACGATTGATTTGCTGAGCGATATGCTGCTTCATTCTCAGTTTTTTGAAGAAGAGTTTGAAAAGGAAAAAAGCATTGTAATGGAAGAAATTGATATGTATAAAGATTCCCCGGAGGATGTGGTGCATGAGATGCTGCAGAAAAAAGTCTGGGAACCGCATCCGCTTGGATTTTTGATTTCAGGGGAACGGGATACGGTAGAGAAATTTACCAGAGAAGATATACGGCAGTTTATGAAAACTTATTATACTGCAGATCGAATAATTCTTTCTGTTGCTGGAAATTTTAATCCGACAGAGGTGACGGCACAGCTCGAAGAGGCATTTGGAGAATTTCCGGTTTCAAAAGGGATAGCAGAATTAGATGCCCCTGTTTTTAAGCCTGCGATTTATATAGAAGAAAAGGATATTGAACAAATGCATATCAATCTTGTATTTGATTCTATTAACAATATTGCAAAAGAACGCTATACATTTGTGGTATTAAATTCGATTCTTGGAGGAAGTGTGAATTCAAGAATGTTTATGAAGATTCGGGAGGAGATGGGAATTGCTTATGCTATTTACAGCTATGGAAGCAGTTATCGGAAAGCAGGACTGTTTCATATTTATGCTGGGGTCAATCCTTCTCAGGTAGAGAATTGTATTCGGGCAATGGGAGAGCAGATCCGGCTTTTTGCCAAGGAAGGACCTACAAAAGCAGAATTGATTCGGGCAAAAGAACAGATAAAAACCGATTTGATGATACAGGGTGAAAGTACAAAAGGACATATGAACAGCAATGCAAAAGAATTGCGGCAGTTTGGAAAGGTGATTCCGCTGCGGCATACATTGGACTTGGTCAATCAGGTAGAAAGAGAAGATGTACTGTATGCAATGGAACGGTATTTTACATTGGAAAAAGCGGGGATTGCATTGGTGGGAAATTTGGAATGGAGGACGGGCAGAGAAGAGTCGTTGGAGTGGATTTATGGTTTGCTTGCAGGATAATTATAAAAAAGATAAATTTTAGAAAGGAAAAGGAATATATTATGGAACAGAATAGAAAATTGGAAACGATTTGTGTACAGGCAGGATGGCAGCCAAAGAAAGGAGAGCCTCGTGTGCTGCCGATTTATCAGAGTACAACATTTAAGTATGAAACCAGTGAACAGATGGGACGGCTGTTTGATTTAGAGGATGCCGGATATTTTTATACCAGACTTCAAAATCCTACTAATGATGCTGTTGCCGCTAAAATTGCTGAATTAGAGGGTGGAATTGCAGCAATGCTGACTTCTTCTGGACAGGCAGCAAATCTATTGGCGGTGATTAATATCTGTGAAGCCGGAGGGCATATTGTAAGTACTTCTGCAATCTATGGAGGAACGTTTAATTTACTTGGTACGACTTTAAAAAAATTTGGAATTGAGGTTACATTTGTAGATCAGGATGCCCCAAAGGAAGAGATTGAAAAAGCATTTCAGCCTAATACAAAGCTGGTTTTTTCGGAAACGATTTCCAATCCTTCTGTACAGGTACTGGATATTGAAAAAATGGCGGATTTGGCACATAGTCATGGTGTACCGCTGATTGTAGACAATACGTTTGCAACGCCGATTAATTGCCGGCCGATTGAATTTGGTGCAGATATTGTAGTACATTCTACGACCAAATATATGGATGGTCATGCTTCAACAGTGGGAGGATGTATTGTAGACAGCGGAAATTTTGACTGGATGGCACAGAAAGAAAAGTTTCCCGGTTTAACAGAGCCGGATGAATCCTACCATGGAATTGTCTATGCCAAGAAGTTTGGGAAAATGGCATATATTCAAAAAGCTACGGCACAGCTTATGCGTGATTTAGGAGTAATACAAGCACCGATGAATTCGTTTTTGCTGAATATTGGTTTGGAAACGCTTCATTTGCGGATGCAAAGACATTGTGAAAATGCACAGAAAGTAGCGGAATTTTTAGAAAATCATAAGCAGGTGGCTTGGGTCAGCTATCCGGGATTAAAAAGCAGCAAACACTATGAAATTGCTCAAAAATATATGCCGAAAGGAACTTGCGGTGTAATTTCATTTGGATTAAAGGGCGGCAGGGAAATGTCGATTCGGTTTATGGATCATTTAAAATTGGCAGCAATCGTGACCCATGTGGCGGATGCAAGAACCAGTGTGCTTCATCCTGCCAGCCATACTCATCGGCAGATGACAGAGGAGCAGTTGATAGAAGCCGGAGTGCAGCCGGATTTGATTCGGTTTAGTGTGGGAATTGAAAATGTAGAGGATATTATTGCTGATATAGAACAGGCTTTGGAAATTGCAGAAAAGGGCTAAAATAGTATAGTCATTTGTTATTTTTTGAATAGAATAGAAAAAGAGAAGCATACTAGTTAAAAATGAAAAATTTAGTATGCTTTTCTTTTTTTATGTACAAAATAGATTAATTTTAGCACTATAATGGGTGTTTATATTTTTTGGAGTTGGAGGGAGGACGTCGAAAGCCAGACGCCGAAAGCCAAAGGGAGTGCTATTCCGGGCTCGCTTGCGCTTAGCATTTTCTCGTAGCGGATACTAAGGTGCTAAAATACAGCACCTAAGTACCAACGGAAAATGATGACCCTGCATAGCACTCCCTTTGGCTTTCGGCTGTGTATTCTAAATAGCCGGGGAGGTGGATGCGCCATAGGTACAGTACTTCCTTTGATTTTTGGCTGTGTATTCCAGATAGAAAGATTGTGGATGCAGTGATTTTATATGGTACTTATTGTAGCGTTAGAAGTGATCGAATAAAAAAGAAAAGAGGGAAGCGGAAAGTGAGGATAACAGATGCAGTGGACAGAGAAAGATCAGTTAAATGTGGAATCAGAGATAGAGGATAGTATGCAGATGCAGGGGGAAAATGGAAAGGAAATGGAAAAGAACGTGGGGTCTTCCGAAAAGGAAGAAAAGAAGAAAGTAAAAACAGAGAGAATGGAGATAGAGGAAAATCAGATTCGTGAAACAGGGCAGGTAATTTTGGATGGAAATGGAGAGAAGAAAAAGATTTATCTTTTAACTATTATCGGAGAAATTGAAGGGCATGAAAATCTTCCAAATCACAATAAGACAACAAAATATGAGCATATTCTTCCAAAGCTGGCTTCGATTGAGGACAGTGAGGAGATTGAAGGTGTTCTGCTGCTGATTAATACGGTGGGAGGGGATGTATCTGCCGGACTTGCATTGGCAGAGATGGTGGCGTCTTTGAGCAAACCAACGGTATCTTTAGTAATAGGGGACAGCCATTCGATTGGTGTGCCGCTGACGGTAGCAACGGATTATTCTTTTATCGTTCCAAGTGCAACAATGATTATTCATCCGGTTAGAATGAATGGGACAATTATAGGGGCTAGGCAGACCTATGATTATTTTCAGATTATTCAGGATAGAATAGTGGATTTTATAGCACGTCATTCTGGTACAAAAAAGGAACGTTTAGAAGAAATGATGATGAATACAAAAATGCTGTCAAAGGATCTGGGGACTATTTTAGTGGGAGAAGATGCGGTAAAAGAAGGGCTTGTCAGTGAAGTTGGTGGAATGAAAGAGGCGTTAAAAAAGCTATATACATTAATGGGATAATTTTCGTTGCTATCTTTTCCAAAATAGGTTAGAATAGGAAAGATAGATTCAAAAAAGGGAGGAAAAATGTATAATGCTTGGGTTTTTAACCGGGATATTTATTCAAAATGCAGAGGATGTAACAAAACCAGAAGTTCGGCAGGCATATGGAACACTTTGCGGAATATTGGGAATAGGATTAAATATTTTACTATTTATAGGAAAGTTTATAGCAGGAATTGTCAGTCATTCGATTGCTATTACTGCAGATGCAGTCAATAATTTATCGGATGCGGGTTCTTCTTTTGTCACTTTAATTGGTTTTCGGCTGTCTGGAAGCAAGCCAGATCCAAAGCATCCATTTGGACATGGAAGAATGGAATATTTATCTGGCTTATTTGTTGCTATGATGATTGTGCTGATGGCAGTAGAATTATTAAAATCTTCTGTATCGAAGATTTTTCATCCTGAACAGGTAGAGGGCGGATGGCTTGTAATTGGAATTTTAGTTGTATCTATTTTTGTAAAATTATATATGAGCCAATATAATCGAAAGATAGGAAAGAAAATTTCCAGTGCAGCGATGCAGGCAACGGCTGCTGATAGTTTAAGTGACAGTGTTGCAACAACGGTAGTATTGGTTTCTACTTTGATTACTAAATTTACGGGAATTTATATAGACGGATATTGTGGGGTGTTGGTAGGAATATTTATTCTTTTTGCTGGAATTAATGCAGCGAGGGATACGATAAATCCGCTTTTGGGGCAGGCACCTGATCCGGAATTTATAGAAGAAATTCGAGATATTGCAGCAAAATATGAAGAAATTAAAGGGATTCATGATATGGTAGTTCACGATTATGGACCGGGGCGGGTGATGGTATCTTTTCATGCAGAAGTACCGGCAAGCGGGAATATTTGCGTGCTTCATGATGCAATCGATCAGGTAGAGAACGAACTTCGGGAGAAATTGGGATGCCATGCTGTAATACATATGGACCCGATTTATACAGATGATCCAGAAACAATAGTATTAAAACAACAGGTTTTGGAATTAATTCATAAAATAGATGAGAGAATTGAGATGCATGATTTCCGATTAGTAAAAAGACCAGCTTATACAAATGTGATGTTTGATGTTGTAGTGCCTTATGATTTTGAGCTTAGTGATATTGAGATAGAAAAGCAGATACAGGAGGCAGTAAAAAATATAAATCAGAAGTATGAGGCGGTGATTTGTGTTGATAAAAAATTTAGCTGAGAGTATTCTACTGGACTTTAGTAGGATTTCATAGAGGAGACCACTCTATGAAAAAAGATTTTGAGTGGATTCCCTGTTTGATATGATAGTCGTTCTGGTAGGATTTGTCAAGAGTGAATTAATTCTTTCGTGAAAAATGGAGAGGGGGACGCTGAATTTTGGTTCTCCTATTGGTCTGCTGTTCCGCTCTTCGGAAAGTAAGAAATTCTAAGACTTCTGCCCTTTTGCGTATCCAACCGTCCGAACCGGTGCGCAATTCGCCCGTATGGCAGACGAACCGGTACTGGTGTAAGGAAAGATTTTCTCTATGATAAGATATTACTTCTCTTTTATACGGGCTAAACACGCACCTTTTTTTTCACACCCTGCATAGAAGCAGGATGTGAAAAAAATCCTGTGTATTTCAGCAGAAGTCAAAGAATTTCTAACTTTCCTACGAAGTCACTGCAGCCCAATAGGAGAACCAAAATCCAGCTGTTTTCTGGCTTTGGAGGAAAAAAACAAAAAACTTTTTTAGTCAGAATATCGTTTGTTGGAATGGTATTTATACGAAAAATTTTCCTATTATACAATACTATTACTTTGGCAGTTAAAATTTGATGTTTTTTCTGTTCATTAGCATGGCTTTT
>CAJUGZ010000156.1 GCA_910585855.1 uncultured Lachnospiraceae bacterium
GCGGAGCAGGCAAAGGACAGGAGCAAACCGCCTCTGGCGTCCGGTGAAAGCCAACTCTTTCCGGCATCCTTTATCCAAAAGCCTGATTAAAGAATTTTAGAGAAAGTACTTGACGATTTTGGAAAATTTATATATACTTGACATAATAGCTAGCTGAAGTTAGTAAAGCAAATATATTGATTTGGATTTTGTGGGAATAATCTTTATATAAATATATAGATTTGTATAAAGATTCTCTTTTTGGAATGGTGTGTCTATTGAAGAATGAAATAATCAAGCTATATGAACCACGATTAGAGGATCTTTGGTTTCGAAAAAAAATTATGAGCGATGAAGCAACTATGTCTTATAACCATGCATGTGGAGGAATCATTCCATTTCCTGAAAGTGAATGGTTCAAGTGGTATAATAATTGGGTAATTACTCAGGATAAGAAACGTTTTTATCGTTATCTAATGAAACAAGAATCAGATGAATTTATTGGGGAAATAGCCTATCATTTTGATAATGACAGAAAGATTTGGATGGCAGATATAATCGTAGCTTTTATGTATCGTGGCAGAGGATATGGAATGCAAGGGATAAACTTATTGTGCAAAACGGCTGGGAAAAATGGAATTGATGTTCTTTATGATGATATAGCAATCGACAATCCATCTGTTTCTCTATTTAAAAAAAATGGATTTAGTGAAGAATATCGTACCGATGAAATTATTATGTTAAAAAAAGACTTGCGGGAATAACTTTTAGTTTATAGGACTGTTAAGTTAGTATGAGGACACTTTTTCGAAAAGGGAGTATAAATATATAAAAAATAAGAATGTATAAATATAAAAAAGAAAAAAATACCATGAAGGTATAACGGTTTGGGAGAACTATTATATTTTTATGGTATTTTTATTATTTAATGTTCTATAATAGTTTTTTCATAGAAGGAGAACGCCGGAAAGCATTGATGTTGTAAAGAGTACATTCTTTTTTTGCATATATTGTCTTGTAAAAAATAAGTTATAGTAGGATACCCACATTTTCAAAGTCTGATTGTTTTTTGGATCTGTTGGAAATACACAGCCAAAATTGAAAGAAGGTCTGCGCAGGGTCATCATTTTTCGTTGGCACTTGGGTGCTGCATTTTAGCACCTTAGTGTTCGCTACGAGGAAATGCTAAGCGAGAGCGGGCCCAGAGCAGACCTTCTTTCAATTTTGGCATCCTCTCTGAGAAAACCAAACCTTCTGCTATAGAAAATTTTATAAGGAAATTAGCTACATAGGTTAAGGAAAGGATTTTGCTGTGAGAGTATTATCAAAGGTGGTATTAATTTTAGTTAGGAGGAGAAAAGATGAATAATATTAAAAAAATGATTTTATCTGCATTATTTTTGGCAATGGGCATTATTCTGCCGTTTTTTACAGGACAGATACCGGCGATAGGAAGTCGTCTGTTACCAATGCATATACCAGTACTGTTATGTGGTTTTGTATGCGGATGGCAGTATGGTTTTCTGGTTGGATTTATTTTGCCGATTTTTCGGAGTTTGTTGTTTACTATGCCAAAGATGATGCCTACTGCAGTAGCAATGGCATTTGAATTGGCGGCATATGGTGCAGTAGCAGGGATTCTCTATGCAAGGCTTCCAAAGAAAAAAGTATCTATTTATATTAGTTTATTAGGTGCTATGATTGTAGGACGAGTGGTATGGGGAATTGTTAGTATTCCGCTCTATGGAATTGCAGGCGGAAGGTTTTCTTCGGCGATTTTTATAGCGGGTGCTTTTACTAATGCAGTTCCGGGAATTATTTTACAGATAATTGTTATTCCGGCGGTTGTAATGGCATTGTCGCAGACAGGGGTGTTGAGAAATGGACAGGAAAATGGATATCGTATGTTCCCAAATCGATAGGATTTTAGAAGAATATCAAAACAAGTCAGAAGGTTCTAATACTCCGATTCTTGTAGCGATTGATGGTATGTGTGCAAGTGGAAAAAGTACATTAGGAAACTGTTTGAAAGAGAAATATCAGTGTAATTTGTTTCATATGGATGATTTTTTCCTTCGCCCTGAGCAGCGGACAGAAGAGAGGTTAGAACAGGCAGGCGGAAATATTGATTATGAGCGGTTTGAGAAAGAGATTATCAGGCATCTTTCGGATCGTGAGGGGCTGGTTTATCAAAGATATAATTGCGGCAGAAAAGTATTAGAGGAAAAAACGAAAGTGCCGTATTGTTTACTGAATATAATAGAGGGAGCTTACAGCCAGCATCCATATTTTGGTGATATTTATAATTTACGGTTTTTTTTAAGTATATCTTTTGAAGAACAAAAGCAGCGTATTTTGGTTCGGGACGGAAAAGAAAAATTGGAACGATTTTTAGCGGAATGGATTCCAATGGAGAATCGATATTTTGAAGAGTATCAAATTCGTTCCCATAGTATTTGTTTATAAAATAATTAGATATGGAAATAAAAAGGGAAGTTTGATAGTTTGATATAGACTTCCCTTTTTATATTTATATCATAAATTTTACTTTACATCATAGATTCTATTTTTTCGCATACCATACGAATATAATCTCCAAGCCCCGTATCGGCACAGCCGACAATATAATGATTGCATCGGTTGACCGGGATTAATATTTTAAAGGCAGAACTAGAGCCAATAGCGGCTGCCATAGCAGGAGTAATTTCTCCCAGCAGAGAGTTGGCAAAGACAATTCCGATTGGTCCAACAATAAGGTCGGAGTCTTTTGCATTTACAATGACGGGATTTTCTCCGGTAGCTCCATAGTCTGCACCGGCTTTCATCATAGCGGAAGTGGCAATGCCATTTGTTCCTATCGCATAGAGTTCTAATTCTGGATGTAATTTTTTTAATTGTTCGATAATACTTCTTCCGATTTTTCCTCCTTGACCGTCAATGATAGTAATTTTCATAAAATAAACTCCTTTTTTAAATGTTTTGTTTTTATATGTGTTTGGTTTTTCTATAAACTTTTAGGAATATCCGCCTCCGTGTTCATATCGCCACTGTCTGGGAGAAATGCCGTATACATTTTTAAAAGCACGTGAAAAGTGTAATTGATTAGGGTATCCAACTGCATTTCCAATATCTGCTACGGATAGTGCGGTCAGTTTTAACAGTTCTGCAGCTTTTGTCATGCGGTAAGAAATTAAAAACTCCTGTGGGGATTTTCCCATATTTTCCCGAAAGATTTTTCCAAAATAACTTCTGTTTAATCCGCAGCAGGCGGCAATATCCTCTACAGAAATATCATTTTGAAAATTTTGCTCAATAAAAGTAAATGCCTCTTTAAGATAAAAATCACGTAAACTATTCCCTTTGACGGATAAAGAAGAGGCAGAAATAGAAGAACGAACCAAGCTGTCTAGAAACAGATAGAGATGTCCGATTAGATGGAAAGGGGATTCTTCTTTATGGTTTACGATATACAGCATTTCTGATTTCATTGTTTCAGAAATATCTTTGTGTCGGGCTTTATAGATAGGATGATCCATACAAAGTCCGGTTAAACTGATTGTTTCTTTTACACGCAGCCCGTCAAATTCAATCCAAGTGTATTCCCATGGAATTTCGTGGTCTGCGATATAGGTGGAAATTTGATGTGGAAATAATAAAAAACCTTGTCCGCTTTTTACTTGATAGGGAATCGATTCCCCTCTTGCATTATTTGCAATTAAAGTGCCAGTTCCAGAGATACAATAGTGAAAAAGATAATGATTTCTGGCAGCAGGACCAAACGATTGGGAAGCATCACACTGTTCCCATCCAAACTGATAGAGTCCTAAATCGACAAAATTTTCTCTTGGAAAAATGGAAAAGATTACTTCACTCATTTAATCACCTCAAATTTAATAAGAACCTCTTTTTTAATGTAGAAAATTTTGTAGGATTTATCCAAAAGAAAAAAGAGGTTAGTTTATAGTAAACCTATTATATATCATAATGCTAGATGATTTCAAGTAATTACATAAAAAACAGCATAAAGGCATAAAATAACAAAAATACTGCTATTTTCTAATAGCATAAAGATATGTTATAATACAGCTATCAAAAAAATAGGGAAGGAGAAAATGCTATGAAAGGAAAGAAGATCAAACGTCTGGGGCTTGCAGCTTGCTGTATGATGGCAGCACTTATGATGCAGGGTTGCGGTTCAAACAAGAATGGTCAAAAGATTGAAATTGAGATCGTTCAGTACAAACCAGAAGCAGCAGTTTATTTTGATACGGTGGAAGAAGCGTTTAACGCAACACATGATAATATCCATCTTACCATTAGCTCTCCGAATGATGCAATGACAATTTTAAGAACTAGGTTTATCCGAGAAGACTACCCGGATATTATCGGAATTGGAGGCGATATTAACTATTCTTATTTTGTAGATGCAGGAATTTTGGCGGATGTATCTGACTATGAAGGAATTAATAACATCAAACCGGCATACCTGAATATAGCAGAAGCATTAAAACTGGTTCCAATAGAAGGGAGTTATGCACTGCCTTATGTTGCGAATGCAGCAGGGATTCTTTACAACAGAGATATCTTTGAGGAAAATGGTTGGGTAATTCCAGAAAATTGGGAGGAACTGATTGCTCTATGTGATCAGATTCAGGCAGCGGGAAAAATGCCGTTCTATTTTGGATTTAAAGATACTTGGACCTGTTTAGCACCATGGAATGCAATGGCAGTTGATCTTGCTCCTGCAGATGTTACAAAACAGGTAAATCGTGGAACAACTACGTTTGCAACGGAGTATCGGGAAGTATCAGAAAAGTATTTGCAATTATTGCAGTATGGACCAAGTGATCCGTTTGCCTATGGCTATAATGATGCATGTACAGCTTTTGCAAGAGGAGAGTCAGTCATGTATCCAATCGGCAGTTATGCAGTTCCGCAGATTTTAACAGTAAACCCGGATCTAAATGTAGATTCTTTTGTAATGCCGGCAAATGACGAAAAAGACGGCAATACATTGAACTCTGGAGTAGACCTTTTATTTGCAGTAACAGCATCTTGCGAGAATAAGGAAGCTGCTTATGAAGTATTAGATTTTTTATATGCAGATGAAAATATTCAGCAGTATATTGATGCACAAAATGCAATTCCATGTAAAGAAGGTGAATTTCAGTTAGCTTCTATGTTAGATGGAATGATGGGCTACATAGAAGCAGGAAATATGACGGATTATCAGGATCATTACTATCCGTCTGAAATGGCAGTGGATGCACAGATACAAACATTTTTAATTAATCGGGATGTAGATGCATTTTTAAAGAAATTTGATACAGACTGGTTAAGATATAATAGAGATATTATTCGTCTGGTTCAAAAATATGAAGAGGAACATGGGAAATAAAGGAGGAAGAAATGATGAAAAATGAGAGAAAAATAACATTTTTATGTATTACAATTCCGATTCTGGCATTATTTGTCTGCTTTAATACCATTCCGTTGATTCGTGGTGTCATTTATAGTTTTACAAATTTTAAGGGATTCGGAAAATATGACTGGGTTGGTATGCGTAATTATATTGATTTATTTTCGGATGCTCGTGTTGGAAAATCCTACTTATTTACATTTAAGTTAGCGATTGTAACAACGATTGTAGTAAATGTAATCAGTTTACTTCTTGCTTTGGCATTAAACGGAAAAATCCGTGCAAAGAGCTTTTTCCGTGGAGCATATTTTTTGCCGAATATTCTTGGAGCATTGGTAGTTGGTTACATATTTAATTATTTCTTTACTTATATTTTTCCGGCATTGGCATCTATGGTAGGCATCGAATCTTTAAGCACCAGTATTTTATCAAGTCCTAGCAAGGCATGGATTGGAATTATGGTAGTATGTGCATGGCAGGCGATTGCAATGAATACTATTATTTATATTTCTGGTTTACAGACTGTGCCAGAGGATGTTTATGAGGCAGGTGGATTAGACGGTGCAACCGGATGGAAACAATTCCGTTATCTTACTTTTCCATTAATTATTCCATTCTTTTCGATTAATATGGTATTGTGTGTAAAGAATTTTTTGATGGTATTTGATCAGATTATGGCTTTGACAAAAGGCGGTCCTGCACAGAGTACAGAATCCATTTCCTACCTGATTTATAATAATGGTATGTCCGGCGGACAGTTTGGATTCCAAAGTGCAAATGCAGTTGTTTTCTTCTTGGTTATCGTATTTGTATCTGTAGCACAGATGAAATTTTCAAGCAGTAAGGAGGAGCAGTTATGATAGAAAAGAAAAATACAAACTGGTTAGCAATGGCTCTTTTGATTCTGGGGCTTTCCACGATTGCATTTCCGTTATATCTGACGATTGTAATTGCTTTTAAACAGCCTTCAGAGATGACAAACAGTATCAGTGGTATTTTATCGCTTCCAAAAACATGGAGTCTTAGCAATTTCAGAGAGGCAATGCGGGTAACAAATTTCTGGCATTCTCTTGCAAATAGTTTATTGATTACGATTGTTACAGTTGTACTGTCGATTGCAATACATTCGATTATGGGATATGCATTGGGACGAAATAAGGCAGGCAATAAGTTTTATAGTTTTGTGTATTTATTTATTGTAAGCGGTATGTTTGTACCATTTGCAATTTTGATGATGCCTTTGGCAAAACAGACTGCTGAGATGGGACTGGCAAATTGGTTTGGTGTAATTTTGCTTTACGTGGTATTTTATATGCCTATGAATATTCTTTTATATTCCGGGTATTTGGTAAATATTCCGATGGCATTGGAAGAGGCAGCCAGAGTGGATGGAGCTTCTACTTGGAGAACCTATTGGAAGATTATCTTTCCGATTATGAAGCCTATGCATGCTACAGTTGCAGTATTAACAGCTTTGTCTGTTTGGAATGATGTTATGACACCGTTGGTTATTATGGCAGGTTCAGAAACAAATACTTTACCATTGGCACAGTTGAATTTCCAGTCACAGTTTGGAACAAATTATAATTTGGCATTTGCTTCTTACTTGTTGTCGTTAATTCCTATTTTGATTTTTTATGTGATTTGTCAGAAGCAGATTTTGAATGGAGTTGTAAATGGTGCTGTGAAATAGTGTGAGGATGCTAAAATCCAAGGACACTAAAATGCAAAGGGGGACGCTAAAATCCAAAGGGAGGTCTGCTCCGAGCCCGCTTGCGCTTAGCATTTCCTATTTTCATAGCGGACATATAAGGCGCTAAAAAGCAATACAGCACCTAAGTGCCGACAGGAAATGATGACCCTGCGCAGACCTCCCTTTGAATTTTGGCTGTGTGTATTAGACAGAAGGTAAAGTTGTGGCTGCGGAGTTAATTGCAAAAATTGCTGTTATTTGGTAAAGATTTGTTATAAAATTAGTATATATCGGGATATGAAATAGGCTCTGAGGGATTTGGATGGAGTGAGTGATTCTTCAGACAGAGTTATTTTAGGATAAAAGGGTTAAGGGAAATAATGGAGAAAGGATAAAATAGGCAAATCATCCTTTAATCTTGGATTTGCGTTTTTCAGTATAGAGAGTTTTTATATTGGAAAAATTTGGTGCATATTATGGCAATTAATTATCAGGATGAGAATCATATTTTTACGTTAAATACAGAACATACTACCTATCAAATGCAAGTGGATCGTTATGGTTTTCTTTTACACTTATATTATGGAGCAAAAGTATCTGGTAATATGAATTATCTTCTCACCTATTATGATAGAGGGTTTTCTGGGAATCCGGCGGATGTCAGGGAGGACAGAACTTATTCTATGGATGCACTGCCGCAGGAATATCCTGTAATGGGAACAGGTGATTATCGCAGCAGCGCATTGATTATTCGTAATGCGGATGATTCAGACTGCTGTGATTTGCGCTATGTTGGTTATCAGATACGAAAAGGGAAGTATGTTTTGAAGGGACTTCCGGCAGTTTATGCTGCAGAAGAAGAGGCGGAAACATTAGAAATTGTATTGGAGGACGCAATTAGTAAGGTACAGGTACGGCTTTTGTATGGAGTATTGGAAAAGGACGATATTATTACTAGGAGTGCTGTTATTACGAATTGCGGAAAAGATGAGATTTTAGTAGAGAAAGCAGCTTCTGCCTGTCTGGATTTTATTACGGGAGATTTTGATCTGCTGAGTTTTTATGGACGTCATGCAATGGAACGAAATCTTCAGCGTGAAAAAATTGCACATGGAAATTTTATGATTGGAAGCAGGAGAGGGACTTCTAGTCATCAATATAATCCAGCAGTTTTGGTAGCGGGAACAAATACAACAGAGGATGCAGGAAGCTGTTATGGGATGGTTTTTGTATATAGCGGGAATTTTCGATGTGAAGCAGAGAAAGATCAGTATGGGCAGACACGAGTCATGATGGGACTACATGATGAGCTGTTCCATTATCCGTTGAAACAGGAGGAAACACTGATTGTTCCAGAAACAATTCTTAGTTATTCAAAGGAAGGGTTTGGGCAGTTATCGCTGCAGTTTCATCACTGTATTCGGGATCATATCTGCAGAGGAAAGTATAACAAAGAAGTAAGACCAGTTTTATTGAATAGTTGGGAGGCAGCTTATTTTGATTTTAATGGAGAAATGATTTGTAAGCTGGCAAAAGAGGCAGCAGAGTTGGGAATGGATTTGATCGTGATGGATGACGGCTGGTTCGGCAAACGGGAGGACGATAACAGCGGTTTGGGAGATTGGCAGGTCAATGAAGAGAAACTTGGCTGTACGCTTGGTGAAATGATTCAAAGAATTAATGCATTGGGAGTAAAATTTGGGATTTGGATTGAACCGGAGATGGTTTCAGAGGACAGTGACTTATACCGCAGACATCCTGATTGGGTTCTCTGTATTCCGGGAAGGAAGCCGGTTTATTCTAGAAATCAGTTAGTGCTTGATTTTTCCAGAGCGGAAGTTCGTGAAGCTGTGTTTTTGCAAATCTGTCAGGTATTAGATCAGGGAAATATAGAATATGTAAAATGGGATATGAATCGGAGTTTATCAGAGGCATATTCTATGGAACATCATCAGGGAAAGGTGATGTATGATTATGTACTGGGAGTCTATGAATTTTTAGAACGGATAATAGAACGATATCCAAATCTTTTTATTGAGGGCTGCAGCGGCGGAGGCGGACGATTTGATGCGGGGATGATGTATTATACGTCTCAGATTTGGTGCAGTGATAATACCGATGCGATTGATCGGTTAAGGATTCAGTATGGAACATCATTTTTTTATCCGACTGCTACAGTGGGATCACATGTTTCGGCAATACCAAATCACCAGACAGGGCGAAGTACTAGTCTGCATACACGGGGAATTGTGGCTATGGCGGGCAATTTCGGATATGAGTTAGACCCCGGAAAACTGACGGAAGAAGAGAAAGAAGCGATTCGGGAGCAGATTAAGGTATATCGTGGAGATGCAGAGCTGATACAAAACGGAGATTATTATCGGCTTTCGAATCCTTTTTTGGACGAGTATGCAGCTTGGATGTTTGTTTCTTCGGACAAAAAACGAGTGCTTTTATATGCAGTTATGTTAGAAATTCATGGAAATATGACGGTAAATTATGTTCGGCTGAAAGGGCTTTTAGAAGATGGGATTTATCAGGAAGTGCAGACAGGGAAGCGTTATTTTGGTGCGGCACTGATGGAAGCGGGAATTCCGCTTCCGGTGGAATTAGGAGAGTATTTGGGGTATCGAATGGAGTTTGCAGTGATAGATAGCTGATTATTTAAGTTTATTTGCTGAAGAGATAGAATAAAAAACCAAGAGAGGGCAGTTGATGGATGCCATTTCTTGGTTTTTTGGTGTTTAAAGAAGTCGGAAGGGGGACGCCAGATTCGAAAACCGTGAACCGCCTGCTGTTCCACGTTTCCAAAAAGTAAGAAGTTCTAAGACTTCTGCAGTTTCATGCATCCAACCGGACAGACCGGAGCGCAATTCGCCCGCATGGCAGTCAAAACGTAACAGGTGTAAGGAAGGATTTTCCTAACTATAAGATCATCTCTTTCTAAATAATGCGTGCTAAACACGCTCCTTTTTTTTCACACACTGCATGGAAGCAGTATGTGAAAAAAA
>CAJUGZ010000157.1 GCA_910585855.1 uncultured Lachnospiraceae bacterium
TTATATCAGAAAACGACTTTATATGGAAGTATAATTAAGTTGGTGCGTATGGGTGAAAGCAGACAGACCCTTTGCTGCAGTATTTTATTTCTAAAAATTTAATGAAAAGGGTTCGAGTTTGGGAATTGAAAATTGGGGAAATATGGGGTATAATATAAAAATTATAGCAACCAAAAGAAATAGTAGAAAGAGGCGTTTTATGGAAAATAATACAAGTGAAAACAGTTTTATGATAAAACTTGCCAGTTTTATCGTGGATAAGCGAAAAGCCTTTATTTTAGCTTTTATTATTGGGATGGTTTTCAGTGTTGTATCCATGAATTGGGTTCAGGTAAACAATGATATTACCACTTATTTGCCAGAGGATACGCAGACCAGACAAGGGCTGAATATTATGGAGGCAGAGTTTATTGAGTATGGTACAGCTCGAGTGATGATAGACCATATTACATATGCAGAGGCAGAAGGTTTGGTGGAAGTAATAGAAGCAGTGGAAGGAGTTTCCGGCGTAGAGTTTGATGAAACAGAGGATCATTATAAAGGGGCTAGTGCGCTTTATAGCGTGACTTTTGAGGGAGAGGCGGATTCGGAGATTAGTGAGTCGGCTATGTTAGAGATTCGGGAACTGCTTCAGGATTATGATCTTTATGTCAATACTCAGGTGGGAGTAGATACGGCAGCGGAACTGGCAGCGGAGATGAATGTAATTTTATTGGTTGCGGTTGCAGTTATTTTGGCAGTGCTGCTTTTTACTTCAAAGACTTATGCGGAGATACCGGTGCTTCTTATGACATTTGGAGCGGCGGCTCTTTTGAATATGGGAACAAATTATCTGATGGGGGAGATTTCGTTTGTTACAAATTCGATTGCGGTTGTATTGCAGTTGGCTCTTGCGATTGATTATGCAATTATTCTTTGTCATCGTTATATGGAAGAGAGAGAACAGCATCAGGCAAGGGAATCGGTGATTTTGGCTTTAAGCAAAGCGATTCCAGAGATTTCTTCTAGTAGTTTGACTACTATATCAGGTATGGTTGCCCTGATGTTTATGAAATTTGGAATCGGATATGATATGGGGCGGGTATTGGTAAAGGCAATTTTATTGAGTTTGCTTTCTGTGTTTTTGTTGATGCCTGCGCTTTTAATGATATTTAGCAAATATATTGATAAGACACACCATAGAAGTTTTGTGCCTAAAATTACAGCGATTGGAAAATTTACGGTATTGACTCGCTATGTGATTCCGCCAGCTTTTATTGTTTTATTGGGTTTTGCTTATTATTTTTCTAGTAAGTGTGCTTATGTGTATGGGTATACATTGGTAAAAACGGAGAAGAAAAGTGATCGGCAGATACAGGAAGAAATGGTAGAAAATACGTTTGGCAGTCAGAATGTAATGGCAATGATGGTGCCTTGTGGAAACTATGAGCAGGAAGGGGAACTGCTTCGGCGGTTAGAAACGTTGGAAGAAGTAGATTCTGTATTGGGGCTTGCTAATATTGAGGCAATAGATGGGTATGTACTGACCGATAAATTGACACCAAGACAGTTTGCAGAATTGATTGATATGGATGTGGAGGTAACACGGCTGCTTTATAGTGCTTATGCGTTGGATCAGGAGTCTTATGGGCAGGTTATCAATGGGTTGGATAGCTATGGAGTGCCGCTTATTGAATTGTTTTTGTTTTTATATGATCAGAAGGAAAAGGGATATGTGACCTTGGATGAAGAATTGGAAGAGGATATCAATGATTTGTATCGGCAGCTTAATGATGCAAAACTGCAGCTTCAGGGGGAGAACTATAGCCGTTTTGTGCTGACACTTGGGATACCGGAAGAAGGAGAGGAAACATTTGCTTTTATTGATGTATTGCAGGAATTAGGTGAGGAGTATTTTAATGAGGTTCGTTTAGCGGGAAATTCGACCAGTGATGCCGATTTGGCGAGTTCTTTTCAGGGAGATAATACGTTGGTAAGTGTATTGTCAGCGTTGTTTGTTATGGTTATTTTGATGTTTACATTTCAGTCGGCAGGACTTCCGGTTTTATTGGTTTTGACGATTCAGGGCAGTATTTGGCTGAATTTTTCATTTCCATATTTAAAAGGGGATTATATTTACTTTTTGGGTTATCTGATTATCAGTTCGATTCAGATGGGAGCTACGATTGACTATGCGATTGTTATTACCAGCCGTTATATGGAGTTAAAGCAGGAAATGCCGTATCATCAGGCGATGATTGAATCGTTGAATCAAGCATTTCCTACGATTGTAACTTCTGGTACGATTTTAGCGGCAGCAGGTGTTTTAATCAGCAAACTTTCTTCTGATCCGGCGATTGTAACGATTGGAAGCTGTTTAGGACGTGGAACAATTATTTCAATTATTTTGGTGCTTTTGGTGCTACCTCAGACTTTGATGTTTGGAGATAAGATTATAGAGGTAACGGCGTTTACTTTGATGAAAAACTTTAAGCATCAGCAGATATTATCTGGCAATGTAGTGTTAAGCGGTCATGTAAAAGGATATGTTTCTGGTGTAGTAGATGCTGATATTCGAGGGATTATTCAGGGAAATGTCAATGGATTGATTTCGACTAGAGCAGCGGCTATGGAAAATTCAGATAGTGACAAAGAGGATACAAAAGAAGGGTCAGAGGATTTTAGGGAAGAGCAAAAAACAGAGGAGAGCAGTTTAGAGGAATCAGCGGTTACGACAGAAGAGGATTTGGGATTGGAGATAAAAAAAGAGGCAGATAGAACAAAAGAGAAGAAAGCAGATAGGGAAAATGGAAAGAGCAAAGAAAATAGAGAAGAGAACAGGGAGGCAGAGAAAAATGAGTAAAAAACAAAGAGCAAGAAATCGAATTTTTTCTGTTTTACTGTCTTTGACACTTTTGTGTTCTCTACTATCGGACAGTATTTTAGTGTTTGCAGAAGAAGAGAGAGTGGTATATATCAGCAGTGTAGAGGATTTGATTCGGGAAGCGGATTTATGCCGATTAGATACTTATTCTCAAAAAAAGCGTTTTGAATTGACAGAGGATTTGAATTTATCAACAGAAACATTTGAAGGGTTTGCGACATTTGGAGGAACTTTTCATGGAAACGGACATATGATTTCTGGAATTCATATGGAGTATCAAGGGAGCAATCAAGGGTTTTTCCGATATGTACAGGAAGAAGGAAAGATTGAAGATTTGAGTTTGGTAGGGAGTGTTACGTTTGGAGGCAGCAGTACCAATGTGGGTATGCTTGCCGGAGTGAATCAGGGAACGATACGAGGCTGCTATGTAACACTTAGTGTAAAAGGAAAAAATACGATTGGGGGAATTGCCGGAATTAATGAAGGAACAGGTGTAATCGATCGCTGTATTGTAAGGGGAAGTATTGCAGGAGAACACTATACCGGAGGAATTGCCGGAAAAAATTTGGGGGTAATTTCAAGGTGTACCAATTATGCCAGTATCAATACTTCTGTAGAGGAAGTGACAGTAGGGTTAGAGGAACTGAATTTGGAACAGCTTAATTCTACGGAAAATATTTCTACCAATACAGATACGGGAGGAATTGCCGGATTTTCTTCCGGATCGATTACAGACAGTATCAATCGGGGAAAGATTGGTTATCCACATGTTGGTTATAATATAGGCGGAATTGCCGGAAGACAGTCTGGTTATATTGAGAATTGCTATAATTACGGAATAATTCATGGACGTAAAGACGCTGCCGGGATTGTCGGACAAATGGAACCATATCTGCTTCTTCAGTATACAGAGGATGTGGTGCAGAAGTTGGAGGCAGCTTTTGATCAGCTTGATTTGGCGATGGATCAGTTATTGGATGATGTGGATATTTCCTCTGATAATTTAAGGGGGCATTTGGATCAGGTAGTGGATTTGCTGGATTTGGTAAGAACAGATTTTACTGATTTATCCAATCAGACAGTGGATTATGCAAATGGATTAACCGATTCTGCAAATGATATTACAGAACGGATTGATTTGGCTTTAAACCGTACGCATGGAGTATTGGATACGATGCAGGATGCATCTGATTATTTGACAAAAGCTTTGGATGAAATGGAGAAAGCGGTTGAGGATATTGGTGATGCATCTGATGATGGAAGAGTGGTTCTTTCTTGCTTAGAAGATTCGATAGAAGAGTTGTCTAGTGCTAGTTCCCATCTTTCTACAGCAATAAGAGATGCAAGAAATGTACAGGATATTTTACAGAAAAAAGTGCATCCAGAAACGCCTACTACATCTGAAACAGAAGAAACGGCAAGCAGTGAAACCACATCTGGCAGTGAAACGACAAATACAGAAACAACAAATATGGAAACAACAAGTACAGAAGCAGTGAGTACAGAAACAACAGCAAGCGAAATGATAACGTCGGCAGAAACAGAGAGTATACCTGAAACACAGGGCGGCAGTCAGATTCCTTCTATCGGAGGCAGTGAGATAGAAAATACCAGCACTGAAACAGAAGCGGAATCCTTGACCGATCAGGAAGAAATAGAAAGTACAGACGGAGAACCAGAGGAAACAGAAAATGCCAGTGAAGAAGCAGAATCCATTTCGCTGCCAAATCAGGAAGAAATAGAGAGTATCAGTAAGGAATTAGAGTCTATTTCTCTGCCGAATCAGGAGGAGATAGAAAGCGTCAGTAAAGAATTAGAATCCGCTTCGCTGCCAAATCAAGATGAGATAGAGAGTATCAGTAAAGAATTAGAATCTATTTCTTTGCCAAATCAGGATGAATGGGAAAGCATCAGTAAGGAATTAGAGTCGGCTACAATTCCAAAATTTGATGTTCGTTCTCTTTTACTGCGTTATTTTACAGAGGAAGAGTTAAAGAATTTAGAGGCAAATTTAACTAATATGGGAGATCAGATTCAATATGCATCGAATGCACTAAGCAGAGCATTTCAGGATATGGAGGATTTAAGCCCATATCTGAACGGTATGCAGGATTCTATGGATCATGCAGGGCGAAATATAGAGGATGCTTTAAACTTTATGGAACATGCTTCAACCAGTCTTTCCGATGCATTTGACAAGGCAGATACGATTATTGATGCTTTGGAAGGAAATCAGGCGGTGAGTTTTCCGAAATTAGATTCTAGTTATCAGTCACTGATTGATTCTATTTCGGACTTATGCAGCAGGGTTTTTGATGTACTAAAGTCTTTAAATTCGGATGCTGATTCAAATGGTAATCGTCTGACGGATGATATTCGCAGAATTAATGATTGTATTTCAAATGTAGAAGATATTATATTGGATGCGATAAGAGGACGTCAGGAAGAGAGAGAAGATGAAAGAACAGACGAGAGCGGAGAACGAATTTTTGAAGAGGCTACAGATGAGGAAACAGAACATATTTTACAGGGAAAATTGAGGAGTTCTTTTAATTATGGTACAGTGGAAGCTGATATAGCAGTCGGCGGAATTGTTGGAAATATGGCGATTGAATATGATTTAGATCCAGAGGAAGATATTCATATTCAGGGAGATACTTCTTTTAATTTTAAATATAAAACCAGTATGGTTTTGTCTGATTCGATTAACTATGGAACGATTACGGCAAAAAAGGATTATTCAGGTGGAATTGTCGGAAAAATGGATTTAGGAACGGCAAGAAACTGCCAGTCCTATGGAGATGTAAGCAGTGAAGGCGGAAAATATGTAGGAGGAATTGCCGGAAGTTCCAGAGCATTGATTGAAAATGCGTATGTTCGCTGTAAATTAACAGGAAGTCAATATGTAGGAGGAATTGCTGGAAGTGCATATGATTTAAACCATTGTTATGCATTAATACGAATTGAAGAGGCAACGGAGTTTTATGGTGCGATTGCCGGAGAAGCAGCAAAAAAAGGAGAGCTATATGAGAATTACTTTGTTGCCCAAGATGTAGCAGGAATTGATCGAGTTAGTTTTGCAAAAACAGCAATGCCGATTAGCTATGAAGAAATGGTAAAGACAGAGGGATTTCCAGAGGAATTTACAGAATTTTTATTAACATTTGTAGCAGATGATGTAGTTGTAGCAGAGATACCATTTCATTATGGAGATTCCCTGTCTGTGAATCAAATTCCAGAAGTTCCAAAGAAAGAGGGCTATTATGCAAACTGGGAGTCTTTTACCTACCAAAATATGGAGTTTAACGAAGTAATTGAAGCGGTTTATACAAAAGAATTAACGGTTATTTCCAGTGAAGAAAAAGCGGAAAATGAAAAAATGGCAGTGCTTTTATTGGAGGGAATTTTTGATGAAAAGGCTGCAGTAACGATTCAGGATATTCGAGAGAGTGTAGATTTAGAACAAAAAGAAAATGAAAGTTTACTTTCGGGATGGCATATTGAGGTCAGCAATCCTAGACAGGAGGCGAAAAATTATATTGCTCATATACAAAAGCCGACAGATGCAAAAACGGTTCAGCTTTGGAAGAAGCAGGATGGAGAATGGACAGAGATAGACTGCTTCGAGTCTGGAAGTTATCTTTTGTTTGAAATGAATGGAAATACGGCAGATATTTGTTTGATTGGAATCGATCATAATCAGGAAATTCTGGTTGGGATTATTGCTGGAGTTTTGGTAATCGGCGGGTTTGTAATGGTGATTCGCAAGGGTCGAAAGAAGCGGAAAAGTAAAAAGATAGCGGAAGAAAATAAAATAGAGAGAGAACAAAAGGCAGGATAGAAAATTAATATTATTTTTTTATGGGAGGGGACGCTGGGATCGGAAGGAAGGTCTATTCCGAGCCCGCTTGCGCTTAGCATTTCCTCGTAGCGGGTTCGGAATAGTACTCCCTTCAGCTTTCGGTGTCCTTTTTGAGAAAAATCATCCCTTATTATGGGAAGTTTTATAAGGAAATTAGATTTGTGGGTCAGGTTAAGTAAAAAAATGTATGGTGCATTTAGTGCAGAAGCTGATTTGAAAATGCTTTTATATAAGATAAAATCGGAAAAAGGAAATCATAGGTTTTAATCAAGAGCAGTACATCTGCTATAAGAAACAGATTGCGGAGTGTGTCTTCTCGTTTGCTGTTGGTAGGTATGATTCTTGTGCCGCATCTTTTACTGGAAAATGGTTCAAATGGACGCAGACTGCCGGAGAAGTAATCTAATATAAGATGTGTTAGATAACCAAATCCCATTCCGATAAAAAGGAGCAGAAGCCATTTGATATGTAATGAAGAGAGCGGCAGTTTTCTGATTAAAAAACGATAGATTCCTGTTAGAGCAAGGCAGAATAAAATCCAAGAGAAAAGTGTATGACTGATGCCTCTGTGTCCAGATGCTTTGGTAAGTCGTTTCAGCCATTTTATTTTCTGCATGGTCAGTACGTAAATGAACTGGAAAAATGCATGAATCACTGCTATAATCCAAGAAATCAGCCAAAGTTTTCTTCCAACGCCGCTATAGGTCTGATCTACATCCGGCAGTCTGGAAGTAAGCAAAGTTCCTCCTAAAAATAAGCTGATAGCAGCGGCATCGGTAGGAGAGGTATTTGTTAGTTTTAGAACCGGAAGCAGAACTGGAAATGCCAAAAGTACAGCACCGGCTCGATGTGTTTTTCCCATCATAGAGTGTTCCTCCTTTGTTAGAATATATGTTTAGTGAAATTGTTGTATCACAGAAAGAGTATTTTCCAGCTGTTTCTGTCAGACGGAAAAATAGAAACAATATTATTATATACTGTAAATCTATTGCAATTCAAGTATAAAATTGGGTGAATTTAATTTGACTTATAAAAATATTTTGGTTGTTTTATAGATAAGGGAATTTTGTTCTTGACAGAAAAGAGAGAAAAGCGTACCCTTAAAGCAGGAAGAAAACGAAAGAAGTGAGAAATTTGAGGAAAAGAGATTTAAAAGAAGATCGGAGTATGATTCAAAAAGCATTCCGTGTAGCGTGGCCTGCGGTACTGGAATCTTTTTTTGTTGCATTTGTTGGAATTGTGGATTCTATGATGGTAAGCCGGATTGGAACATATGCAGTGGCAGCGGTAGGGCTGACAACACAGCCAAAGTTTTTAGGGCTGGCATTGTTTATTGCTACTAATATGGCAGTTTCTGCATTGGTGGCTAGGCGAAAGGGAGAGAAAAACAGAGAGGATGCGAATGGAATCTTAGTAACAGCTTTTTTCTGGGTGCTTCTTGCTGCTGCTGTGGTTAGTACAATTTGTGTATTATTTGCCAGCCCTATTATTCGTCTTGCTGGTTCAAAGGCAGATACACATGATAGTGCGGTACTTTATTTTCGAATTATTATGGGTGGGATGATATTTAATGTGGTTTCTTTGGTTATCAATGCTGCACTGCGTGGTTCTGGAAATACAAAAATTGCAATGAAAACAAATGTTACTTCTAATCTGGTGAATATTTGTTTTAATTATATTTTGATTGGCGGGCATTTTGGTTTTCCGGCTCTTGGAATCGCCGGGGCAGCGATTGCTACTGTATTGGGTACAATCGTTGCCTGTATGATGAGTATAGCTTCTTTAAGAAAAGCAGATAGCTTTGTCAGTCTGCCGTATATGAAAGAAGCGAAGATGCGTCCAAAAAAAATTTATGCAAAAGCACTATTTGGAATTGCTTCCAATACTTTTATTGAACAGGTTTTTATCCGAATTGGTTTTATGATGGTTTCAATTATGGCGGCAAAACTTGGAACAGGTGCATTTGCAGCCCATCAGGTTGGGATGAATGTAATGTCTTTATCATTTTCTTTTGGAGATGGGATGCAGACTGCTGCTGTAACATTGATTGGACAAAGCCTTGGTCAAAAATCACCTGAACTTGCCAAAAGATATGGTACAATCTGTCAGCGAATTGGAAATGCGATCTCTGTAGTACTTTCCATTTTATATCTGCTTTTGGGAAGATGGTTTTTTGGATTGTATTTTAAAGAATTAGAATTAATTGCATTAGGGGCACAGATTATGGAAGCTATGGTGCTGATTGTATTGATGCAGATTGCACAGGTGATTTATATGGGATGTCTTCGTGGAGCAGGAGATGTAAGATTTACAACGATTGCATCTACAATTAGCATTACAATTATTCGACCGGCTACTGCCTATCTGTTTGCTTATATTTTTGGATTTGGAATAATCGGGATTTGGATAGGCGTAATTTGTGATCAGGTGACCAGATTAATTTTGACCTCTTGGCGGTTTCGATCGGGAAAATGGACGCAAATTCAAATTTGATAAAGATTATCTAATTAAAGGATGTGAATTGTTTTTATGGATTTTTAAATGGAATTATGCAGGCTGGCATGATACAATGTAGCTGTTGGATTTTTGACAAAGTGAATTAGATAAGGAGCAGCTACAATGGAAAAGAAAGTCGATATAATAAAGGACGCTGACGGTAAAAACATTGTGGTTATCAATGACCTGCGCTTTAAGGGAAGAAGGAGTGTGGACTGGAACATTGTTGAGGACTGTCTGAAAGAGTATATCGGTCAGTGTGCGGAAATTATGGAAACATCAGACGTGGTGTACATAGGTGCGGATTTCCCCGACGAGTTTGCACATTCCAAAGACACAAAGGAATTAAGGGGTGCAAATATGTATGCAAAGGCAAATTCTTCAGGAATTATTAAAGAGATGATTGAAATTGCTACGAATAAAACGTTTGCGGAAAATTATGCACAGAAGCATAACACAGATGCAAAATTTGGATGGTACAGATATGATACACGTTTTGCAATCCCTGTTTATGATGATGCGGGCGAACTGGTCAGGTATAATGTCTTTAAGGCAAGGATACTGGTGCGCCATGCAAAAGACGGAAAACTGTATCTGTATGATATTTTAAGGACAAAAAAAGAAACGAGCAAGCCGCTTGAGCAATAGCTGTACGGTCGAAAAACTCATTTCTCTTTATAAGCCATATTTTAAAGGCATACGGCAGTTTTGTCAAGAGTAAAAATTTTATTACTTTAATTAGGCTTTTGGATGTAGGATGCTGCTGGAAAGGATTTTCTTTCACTGTTCACCGGACGCAAGAGGTGGTTTGTTCCTGTTCTTTGCTTGCTCCGCTCCAAACGGTAAGAAAGTCTAGGGCTTCTGATT
>CAJUGZ010000158.1 GCA_910585855.1 uncultured Lachnospiraceae bacterium
AGCCCTAGACTTTCTTACCGTTTGGAGCGGAGCAAGCAAAGGACAGGAGCAAACCACCTCTGGCGTCCGGTGAAAACCAACCCTTTCCGGCAACATTCTATCTCCAAAAGTTGAATAAAGCAGTGAACAAATTCGAAGAGTAAAAACTATCTTCCGGCTGGTAGGCATAGCTGAAATCGGAAGGAAAGTCTACAAGGAAATGCTAAGCAAGAGCAATCCCGAAATAAACCTTCCTCCCGATTTTGATGTTCCCTTTTCAGAAAATAGAAAAAATCAAATTATTCTTCAATCAGTTCCACTGTAACTGGATCTAACTTCCAAATTTCATTGACATACTCTCGTATTGTACGATCTGAAGAGAATTTTCCGCATTTTGCAGTATTTAAAATTGCCATCTTTGCCCATCTTTCTTTATCCAGATAAGCCTGCTCTACCTGTACCTGTGCTGCTGCATAGGAACGGAAATCCTTTAATATAAAATAGGTATCCGCTTTATCACTTTGTTTTGTATTTAAAAGTGAATCATAGATCTCACGGAACAATTCTGGATTTTCAGGAGAATAGAATCCATTTACAAGCTGCATCAATACTTTTCGAATATCTGCATCTTCATTATAAATCTCCATTGGATCATACTTTCCATTATTTTCATAGGCAATTACTTCATCTGAACTCAATCCAAAAATAAATGCATTTTCCTTTCCAACTTCTTCCACAATTTCGATATTTGCACCATCCATTGTACCAAGAGTAGGCGCACCATTTAACATAAATTTCATATTACCTGTACCGGAAGCCTCTTTGCTTGCTGTAGAAATCTGCTCACTGACATCGGCAGCCGCAAAAATAATCTCTGCATTGGATACCCGATAATTTTCAATAAATACAACTTTTAACTTTCCTTCAATCGAAGTATCATTATTGATTACATCCGCTACACTATTAATCAGCTTAATTGTCAGCTTTGCTCTGCGATATCCAGCTGCTGCCTTTGCTCCAAAGATAAAGGTTCTTGGATAAAACTTCATCTCTGGATTTTCCTTAATCTGATTATACAGATACATTACATGTAAAATATTTAAAAGCTGTCTTTTATATTCATGCAGACGCTTTACCTGTACATCAAAAATTGAATTCGGATCAACTTCGATACCATTATGTTCTTTAATATATTTTGCCAGACGCACTTTATTTTGATATTTAATCTCCATAAATTCTTTCTGCGCCTTTTTATCTTCTGCAAGCGGTGTCAGCTTATCCATCTGTGTTAAATCTGTAATCCAGCCATCCCCGATATGTTCTGTTACCCACTTTGCAAGAAGCGGATTTCCATGCAGCAAGAATCTTCTCTGAGTAATACCATTTGTTTTATTATTAAATTTTTCTGGCATCATCTGATAAAAATCACGCAAAGTTTCCTTTTTCAAAATCTCTGTATGAAGCTGTGCCACACCATTTACAGAAAAACCTCCCACAATCGCAAGATTTGCCATTCTAACCTGTCCATTATAAAGAATTGCCATTGCTTCTACTTTTTCCGGTTGATTTGGATAGCGCTCTTGAACCTCTCTCTCAAATCTGCGATTAATCTCTTCTACAATCTGATAAATTCTTGGAAGCAGTCTTGCAAATAAATCAATCGGCCATTTTTCCAATGCTTCTGACATAATGGTATGATTGGTATAAGCACAAGTTTTTGTAGTAACTTCCCATGCCTCATTCCACTCTAATCCCTCTTCATCCATTAAAATACGCATTAACTCTGCAACTGTTACACTTGGATGTGTATCATTTAACTGGAATGTCACTTTTTCATATAACTTTCTTACATCTGCATGTTTATCCTTATATTTTTTCACAGCAGTCTGAATACTTGCTGATACAAAGAAATACTGCTGTTTTAAGCGAAGTTCTTTTCCTGCATAGTGATTGTCATTTGGATATAACACTTCTACAATATTTCGTGCCAAGTTTTCCTGTTCTACTGCCTTTTGATAATCTCCACGATCAAAAGATGCCAAATTAAAACGATGCACCGGCTCTGCATCCCAAATTCTTAATGTATTAATTACATTATTACCATATCCAACTACTGGCATATCATATGGTACAGCACGTACTACTTGATATCCTTCCTGAATAAACATATCTCTGCCGTTCGAATCCCGATCCATCCGTACATATCCACCAAATTTTACTTCTGTAGCATATTCATCACGGCGAATTTCAAAAGGATTCCGATTTTTTAACCAATCATCTGGTGCTTCAATCTGATAGCCATCTTCAATCTTCTGCATAAACATTCCATAGCGGTAACGAATTCCGCATCCATATGCCGAATATCCCAAAGATGCAAGAGAATCTAAAAAGCAGGCAGCCAATCTTCCCAAACCGCCGTTTCCCAATGCAGCATCCGGCTCCTGATCTTCAATTACATTTAAATCCACGCCAAGTTCTTCCATTGCTTCCTTTACGCCATCATAAAAAGTTAAATTAATCAAACTGTTTCCCAAAGCTCTTCCCATTAAAAACTCCATAGAAAGATAATAAACCGTCTTTGGATCGGATCTTTCATATTCCTTTTGCGTAGCCAGCCATGCATCAATAATCGCATCCTTTACCGCATAGGACACTGCCTGAAAAATCTGCTCTGGTGTTGCCTCCTGCATAGGCTTTCTATACAAAGTTTTTACATTGTAGACAACACTTCTTTTAAAAAATTCCTTATCAAATCTACGATTACTCAATGTCAATATCCTCCTCTTAGTTCTTATGAATTTTTCTTAAGCTCAGATAAATCAAATAATCGCACCCAAAATTTTATATCTGATTTACCTTTACTCCTAATTATAACCAATTTAAACTAGTTATACAAGTAAAAACCATGAGTTCCTATAAGATTTTTGCAATTTTTCTTCTATTCAAATATACTTCTCATCCTTTCACACCATAATTTTCATCAAAAATATCTTTTCATGATACAGAGGGGAACGCTACTCGGTGCAGACCATCCTTCCGATTTTGACGTCCTCCCTTTTATTATACTAGATATTCCTGAAGTACTCGTATACACTCCTGTATATCCAAAGGTTTTGGAATATGAGAATTCATTCCGCACTCCAAACATCTCTGTGCATCATCAGAAAAAGCATCTGCTGTCATTGCAATAATCGGCAAGTCCTTATCTGCCCGGTTTAATGCCCGGATCGCCTGTGTTGCTTCATACCCGTTCATAATCGGCATCCGAATATCCATTAGAATTGCATCATAGAAGCCGACTTCTGAAGCCTCAAACATCTCTACACAAATTTTCCCGTTTTCAGCTCTTTCCAATTCCAGTCCTACAACAGAAAGAATTTCATAAGCAACTTCCCAATTAATATCCATATCTTCTGCAAGAAGAATATGTTTTCCATTAAAATCTACCTGTGTTGTCTTTTCTTCCTCTTCCTTTATATAACCCTCCACATACTGCTTTAAACGCTCATATAAAGTTGATTTAAACAATGGCTTTGAAATAAATCCTTCTATTGATGTTTCCTGTGCCTCATCTTCAATATCACTCCAATCATAGGCAGAGATCAAAAATGCAGGAATATCTATTCCGACACGATTTCGAATTTCTCTTAAGGTTGCCATTCCGTCCATCTGAGGCATTTTCCAATCAATTAAAACAAAATGGTAATCCTCATTTCGTTTATACCGTTCTTCTATCATCTCTATCGCTTGTCTTCCATCTAGTGTATATTCTGCATGTATTCCTAGTTCTTCCAAATTTGCAACTGCACCCTGACACAGCAATTCATTATCATCTACAACCAAAATATTCCAGCTTGGCAGCTTCATTGCATCCTCATTTATTTCTGCTTTCTTTAAATCCAAAGTTACATAAAAAGAAGTTCCTTTTCCTTTCTCACTTTCTACTTCAATCATTCCGCCCATCAGTGTAATAATGCTCTTTGTAATTGCCATTCCAAGCCCAGTTCCTACAATCTGACTTACCTGTTCGGTTTCTTCTCGGGAAAATGTATCAAAAATTTTTCTCCGAAATTCCTCTGACATCCCAATTCCAGTATCTACTACAGTAATGTAAGTACGTACATATTCCTCTCCAAGCGGAGATTCCTCCTGTTTCATATGAATATCAATTCTGCCTCCCTGCGGTGTAAACTTTACTGCATTAGACAAAAGATTCAACAGCACTTGATTTAAACGTACTCCGTCACAATAGACATCCTCTGAAACAATTTGTTGTATAAAAATATCAAAATACTGATTTCTTTCTTTCACCTGCAGCTGCATAATATTTACAATATCATCCATTGCACTGCGTAAAGACATTGGAACAATATTTAGTACCATCTTTCCGCTTTCAATTTTAGACATATCCAATACGTCATTGATTAGACCCAGAAGATGTTTACTTGATAAATGAACCTTTTTTAAGCAGTCTTCTACTCTTGCCGTATCCGACAGATTTCTCTGTGCAATCTCTGTCATACCAATAATTGCATTCATTGGTGTACGAATATCATGGCTCATACTGGAAAGAAATTGGCTCTTTGCCATATTGGCATGGACGGCTTCTTCTCTTGCCTGATTTAAATCTGCCATCTGCCTCTGTGATATTCTATAATAAAGAATAAAAATAATTGACATAGTAAATAAAATTATAGCTGCTGAACCAATCATAATAAATGTACGCAATCGATCCAATCGGCTGATTGAGTCCCGCAGTGTATTATTTGGCATAGCTGAAATTAAATACCAAGAAAAATTTTCCGCAATCGGTGCACAATATACTCTTCTCTGTTCTCCATCCATTAAAATAACCGTTGTATATACCTCTCGCTTCTCCATTGCAGAAGACAGTTCCTGTGCATACTGCTCGGCATCTTTGCCGTTTAACTCTTCATACCGTTCTACCACTCGCTCAAAATAATTTCCACGATAAGCATCCGCATTACGAATCACAAAATTTCCATGTTTATCAATAATATGAGAGTATACCACCGAATCATTTTCATCTAAAAAAAGAATTTGGTTGAGATACTCCATCTCCACTCCTACCAGCAGTGCAACACTTGTTTTTCCGTCTGCCATCGGATAAACGGCTTCTTTTCCCAGAACAAGAATTTTCTCTCCTTCCTTCTCCTGTCCCTGTGTCACCATATTTCCATCTTGTCTTAAAGAATCCAATGCTTCATCAATATCAGAAACTTTTATATCACTTCCATAAATAACCTCTGTAGTTCCGTCTTCCGCCAAAAAACTTAGATAAATAAAATTTCGAATTTCTGCACTTAACTGCAATTCCTCCAGCAGTTCCTGTCCATATACTGTTCCTTCCGGCGGTGTACGTTTAATAATCCCTTCTAACTGTTCTAAGCGTAAACTAATCACTGAACGAAATTTCTGTTGAATCTGCTGGTTGACCTCAGCCATATAAGTATTGCTGACTTCCCGAATCGATTCCTCCGTTTTACTGCTCATAAAAATGGTCAGCCAAACAAATACCGCTATACATATAATAATCACACTGATAACACTGCGTGCAAAAAAATTGATCACCTTTTTATCCATGTTCTCTCTCCATTATTTCAAGAGTTTTTATGTACACTCTATACACTATATTTTTCAATACACTGAATAATTTCATCCTGAATTGGGATAATCTTTTTTAAAATAGTTCTTGCTTCTTCCGTCTGTCCGGCACGAAGCAGACTTACAATTTCTGAATAAGCTTCATAAACTGGTGTAATTGATAAATTTCCTGCTGTTCCTTTAATTGCATGTGCAATTTCAATCGCCTCTGTACAATTATTTGCATCAAAATCCGGCGAAATTGTATTAGCTTTCATTGTTTTTACAAAAGTTCCTAATAATCTTTTATACAATTTTTCATTTTTATTTAATCGTTTTAATCCATCCTCAATATCTACTCCCAATTCTTTTAATTCCTCTAATACTTCCATTATATATAGTTCCTCCATTCCTTTTCTGTTTTGACTTTTTAACCGTTTTGACTGTTTTAAAAATTAAGACACAGAAATTTACATCTCCATGTCTTAATTACTTGTTCTATTTCTTAATATTTTCCAAACCCATCTCCAAGAGAAATCATCTGTTCATTTATATTCGACAAAGATGACGAATACGGTGTACTCTTAAAAGAAGACATAGAACTGCCTGCGCCCAACTGATAGATGGAAAGCATCTCTCTCATCCGAGAGGCCTGATTCGACAATTCTTCACTTGCTGCTGCACACTCTTCACTGGTAGCAGAATTGGTCTGTACTACTTGAGAAACCTGAGAAATTGCCTGTTCAATCTGTGCTACTGCAGTTGCCTGATAATTTGAGGACTCTGCAATACCATTGATAATTACCTCACTTCTCTGTACTACTTTAGTAATAGCCTCTAATGCTTTCGCTGTATTATCAGCAATCTTTGTACCCGTTCCTACTTTGCTGATCGAATCCTCAATCAGTTCCGCTGTTTCAGCCGCTGCTGCTGCACTCTTTGCTGCAAGACTTCTTACCTCTTCTGCTACTACAGCAAATCCTTTTCCTGCTTCACCTGCTCTGGCTGCCTCTACTGCTGCATTTAATGCAAGAATATTGGTCTGGAATGCAATATCATCAATTACCTTAATAATCTTAGAAATACTTTCAGAAGCTCGATTGATATCACGCATTGCCGATATCATATCCTGCATCTGTACATTTCCCTGTTTTACCTCATCAATCGCCTGTACTACCAAACCGGCAGCAGAATTTGCTTCCTCCGCATTTTGCTTTGTTTTTTCTGCAATTTCATCAATTGAAGCAGTAATCTGCTGAATAGCACTTGCCTGTTCTGTAGAACCCTGTGCCAGTGCCTGACTTGCACTTGCTACCTGAGAAGAACTAATTGTTACCTGAGAACCGGCATCACTAATATTAGTCAATGTATTTAAATTATCCTCTACTAACTTCTTTAGAGAATTTCCAAGCAAGTCATCTGGTGAATTTGGTGCAACTGTAACCATCAGATTTCCGTTTGCCACTTCCTCTGCAACTTTTGCCTGTGCTTTAATATTTTCCACTACTTTTGTATATTCATCTACCAAACTGCCAAATTCATCATTATTGTATTTTACTAATTCTACATTGACATGTCCCATAGCAATCTCTTTTGCTGCATTTGACAACTGTGTAATAGATCGCTCAATCAATGCAACCAGATATAACGCAATTCCAACGGTAATAACAACTGAAATTATCACAATTCCTATTGTAAATAAATTTGCATTTCGTACAAAAGTTTCAGAATTTTGTGCATATACTGCTCTCTTTGTAATCATATTGCCAAGAACTACATTTAAAAAAGTAAGCAGAATCGGTATCATAAATCCCAGAATCAGTTTTGTTTTTACTTTCATATTTTTCATTTTTTATCCCTCTCATTCCTCTTCCAAATTGATATCACTTACCTGTTCAATTATCGATAAATCATCATCATTCAGCAATTTATCCGGATCTAACAGTAACTTTACGGAATCTCCCACCTTCCCAATCCCATATACATACTTGTTATGCGCTTTATCGACACGTCCTATTGTAGGAGGAGGCAGGATATTCTCTTCCTTAATCTCTACTACTTCTGCAATCTTTTCTACAATCAAACCAACCACAGTAGACTTTACGATAATCACAATAATACAGGTTCTGTCATTATACTCAAATGGTTTCTGTTTAAATCTTAACCGTACATCAATAACAGGAATTACTTTTCCTCTTAAATTAATCAGACCTTTAATATAATCCTCCGTTTCTGGAATTGCTGTAATTGTCTGAAGCTGAATAATTTCATCCACATACTGAATTTTCAAACCGAAATATTCATTCCCGGATTTAAAGGTCATATACTTCTCTTTCTGCACATCATGTTCATCTGTTTCCTTTGCCGTCTTTTTTACTTCGCTCGCCATACTTAGACACCGTTCCTTTCTATCCGCCTATTCTATCAATCCGGCAGGATCTAATATCAAAGCAATACTTCCATCACCTAACTGTGTACAGCCTGACAAGCCCTTTACCTTTTTGATATAGGACGGAATCGGCTTTACTACAATCTCTTGTTCTCCAATCAGCTTATCAACAAAAAGACAAATTTTCTTTTCCTCTACTTCAAGAATCAGCATAATTCCTTCTTCTACAGAATACTCATAATTTTGAATACCATACCATTTACCCAAACGAAGCACCGGAAAACATTCCTCCCGTATCATAATATATTCTTCTCCATTTGGCTCATGAATCATCATATCTTCACTCACTCGGACAAACTGTTTAATCATACCTGTTTCCAATACAAAAGAGGATACCCCCACTTTCATAACAATTCCGTCAATAATTGCCAAGGTCAGAGGTATTTTTAAACTCATTGTACTGCCAAATCCGGGCTTGCTTTCAATATCTAATATTCCGCCGATTGCCTGAATATTCTGTACTACAACATCCATTCCAACCCCTCTGCCGGAATACTCCGTCACCTGTTCATTGGTAGAAAAGCCCGGCAATGTAATAAACTGATAAATCTCTTTATCGGTATAGGATTCAATCGGTTTTTTCTCATCCAAAATACCCTGCTTCTTTGCTTTTTCAAGAATTTTCTCCCGATCCAACCCTTTTCCGTTATCCTGTACGCTAATCCATACTTTTCCTGCTTCTGTCCTTGCTGCTAATGTAACTTTTCCTTTTTCTGTCTTTCCGCTTTCCAAACGTTCCTGATTGGTTTCGATTCCATGGTCGACCGCATTTCTTACCAGATGCATCAATGGATCGGAAATATGCTCAATAATATTTTTATCTACTTCCGTCTGTTCTCCAACCATCTCAAATTCAATATCTTTTCCCAGTTTTCTTGATACATCAAACACAATACGGTTCATTTTTTGGAAGGTATTGGTCAAAGGCACCATCCGCATGGACATAATTACATTCTGCAAATCCGTTGAAATTTTTGCCAACTGTGCTGCAGCTTTATTAAAATTCGCAAGATTTAAACCCGGAACTTTTAAATCGGGATTTTGCAGTACCACAGACTCCGCAATTACCAATTCACCGATTAAATCCATTAACTGATCCATTTTACTGACATTTACACTAATAAAGGATGCCTTCTCTACTTTTGACTTATCCTTTGCCAATTTCTTCTGTTTTCCCGGCTCTTTTGACTTAATTACAAAGTCACCCGGTGCAATCTGCGGCTTTTCCGGTTTCTTTTCAGACTCTTCTGCTGCCTTTGCCTGCACACGTGCCTCAATCGTTTCTACACTAGAATCTAAATCAATTTGAATATCATCATGACCGCCAAAATCAAATCCCTGTAAAAACTCCTCTGCTTTACACTCAAAAATTTCTACTTTCTGAATATCATATCCTTCGCTGACAACTTTTCGGATATCTGCTTCACTGCACTGTGCCTGCAAAAGCATTCGAAACCCGTCCCGCAAAATTACTTCCGAACTGCTTTCATCGGATATAATATCCTCCGGTGAATATAATAAATCCTCCGCCAATTCCCTTAATGCATACACGGTTTTATATGCATGAATATTTGCCATCTGTGTTTCTGGAAAAAAGATAATATAAATCTTATAAAAATGACTGGCACTTGTAGCCACTGGTGCAATATAAAACTGCTTTGGCTCTACATGCACATTTTCTTTTGGCGGTTCTTTCTTTTTTTCACTTGAACCGCTTTTCATTTCCTCCAAAAATTTATCTAATTTTGCTATAATCTCAGTGGCATCTCCATCTGCCGAATCTCCGTTTCGAATTTTTTCCATTTCATTCGAAATAAAATCCTCTACTTCTAATACATGTTCTACCAATTCCACATGAGGAACATTTTCTGGATGAGATTCTCTTAGATAATAAAAGACGTCCTCTAGTTTATGTGACACAGCCGTTATGTTGTCAAACATCATAATACCAGATGAACCCTTAATCGTATGCATGGTTCTGAATA
>CAJUGZ010000159.1 GCA_910585855.1 uncultured Lachnospiraceae bacterium
AGAAAATGCTGGAAGATGGAACAATAACGCTTGAAAAGATTGCGGAATTTGTTGGTCTTTCAGTTGACGAAGTGAGAAAATTGAAAACAGACCAGAATATGTAAATGGCACTAATGAGTCAGGAATCTAAAAAACAGGTTCCTGGCTCTATTTAAAAAGTCTTTTACAAAACATTACTGGGAAGACAGGGAAGGATTTTTTGATCCTAAATGTGGAAAATCTTGCAAAGAGGAATTTTTTTGGTAAAATAAGTTTGAGAGTTCATCCTAATCTCTTTTCTGGTAAAATGATTGGTTTCAAAGTTATTTTACACCAAAAAGAGCGGTTATGGTGAATTTTTTTTCTAATATTTAGAAATTTGTGCATTTTTGTCTTAAGTTCGCACCTATGGTGTTTAGTCCATAGCATAAAAAAGAGATATTCTTATGGCTGTGAAAATCCTTCCTCACACCAGTTTCGTTTCGGTTGTAATGAGGGCGAATTGTGCTCCAGTTCGTCCGGTTGGATGAATATAAATCAGAAGCCGTAGACTTTCTTTCCGTTTGGAGTGGAGCAAGCAAAGGACAGGAGCAAACCGCCTCTCCAGTATCCTATATCCAAAAGCCTAATTGAAGATGTATAGATATACTGTTGAAAAAAGTCAGTTAAAGGGATATAATTGTAATAATTTATACACCATCGGAGGAATAAAAATGGATAGAATTACTCAAAGTATGTTGGATGCCTTTCAGAATGATTTTAGTTTGAATTTTAATGATTCTGCGTTACTATTTGAGCATTTTTCAAATTATTGTGTTGTTAATAATATATATGGTACTAATGATTTTGATTTAGATGAAATAACTACTGGAAAAAGCACACAGGGGATAGATGGCATTGCAATAATCATTAATCAAAAAATAATAAACAATACAGAGGATATTGATTTGCTTATTTCTCTAAATCAAACAATCTCCGTAAAATTTGTTTTAATACAAACAAAGATTTCGGCATCTTTTGATAATACAGAAATTTCAAATTTATTTACTTTCGCAAGACTGTACTTTAGCGATGACACATCTATATTTTGCACTCCAGAAATGCAAAAATTTATTGAGTTAAAAGATTATATTTTTAGTAAGGGGAATAAACTTAAGAAAAACCCTGAAGTATTATTGTATTATGTGACTTTAGGTTTCTGGTGTAATGATCTTAATTTAAATGCCTCCGTTTCAGTTGGGAAAGAAAATCTTAAGAGTACAAATTTATTTTCTGCCATAGAATTTATTCCTTGCGGATCGGTTGAGATACAATCATTATATAGGAAAACAAAAGCTAAATTAGCTGCAACTTTTAGATTTGAAAAGCGAATTACGATGTATTCCATTAATGATGAAGAAGTGGGTTATTGTGGTATCTTACCATTTAAAGAATATAAAAAGCTTATATTAGAAGATACAGGAGCAATAAAACCCGTTTTTGAAGATAATATTAGAGATTATTTAGGACCGAATCAGGATGTTAATGAAAGTATTTGTCAAACAATTTTATCGGGGGATGTTAATGCTTTTAGTATGCTGAATAATGGTGTAACTATTGTTGCATCTTCAATTTCTATTCCAGGTGATATAGCAACTATTGAGGATTATCAAATTGTTAATGGTTGTCAAACAAGTAATATTTTGATCGACAATATGGATGTTGCAGAAAATATTGATGAACTAATAATACCAGTAAGAATTATTGCAACAAAAGACGAAAATTTAAAAAATGAAATTACTAAGGCTACAAACAGTCAAACTGCAATTAAAAAAGAACAGTTAGAAGCATTGTCTACATTTCAAAAGAATCTTGAAGAGTTTTATAAAACCTTTACAATGCAAGAATCTTTAGTTTATGAACGCAGGACAGGTCAATACAGAAACAGTGATATTCCAAAAAATAGAATTATTTCTATTTCTACACAAATAAAAACAATTGCTGCAATGTTTTTAGATGAACCCAGTGCTGTATCTGGTCAATATGGTGCTGTTGTAAAACGATTTGGCAATAAAATTTTTAAAAGTTCAGACAAACCAATCGTATATTACACCAGTGCATTGGCATTATATAAAATTGAAAATCTTTTTAAAACGAATAAAATTGACAAAAAATATCGACGCAGTAGATATCATGCAATGATGCTTTTTAGAATTGTTGTATCTAAGGAGGAGAAGCCACGATTTAATCAACGCAAAATGGAGTTATATTGTCAAAATATTCTGAATATATTAAATAACGATTATAAATGTGAAAAAATATTTAAAGGAATTGTTAATTTTATTATTTCTAAAGGACAGGATATAGATATAGAAAATCGAAAATGTTTTGAAAGGAAGGAAACAACAGAATACTTGCTTTCTCAAAAAGGATGTTTGATTGAATATCTAAAAACAGATAATATTATATCGTGAGTTCATGTGCTTTGGTATACGTGGAATCTTTTTCCTAAATAAATATCCGAAAGTGCAGTTTTCGCTTTATACAAACAGTGCGGAATATATTAAGGAGCGTCTGGAACAGGGATTGCTGGATTTCGGGTTTTTATTGGAGTCGGTTGATGTCACGAAGTTTGACTATATTTGCATGAAAAAGAAGGAACGGTGGGGACTGCTTCTTCGGGCAGGACATCCGCTTGCAAAAAAGGAAAGCATCACAAAAGAGGATTTGCTCGGTGAACCTTTGATTACAACGAATCGCCAGTCCATTCAGAAAGAATTGGAAAGCTGGCTGGAGCGTCCGCTTTCGCAGTTGGATATTTTTGCGACATATAATATTATCACGAATGTGGTGATGCTAGTTGAAAGCGGCGTTGCTTCTGCATTGACAATAGAGGGGGCAGTTAAAAATATAAGCATTGGACATATAAAAGAGAGATGTATAAAATATAAGCATAGAACCGGAATACAAAAAGTGTATTTGGGGTTTATGCTTATATTTTTTGCAAGAGTAAAGGAGCATTGAAAAATGATATTAAATGAAGTTTATGAATTATCAAATGGTGTAAAAATTCCGAAACTTGGGCTTGGTACATGGTTTATTACTGATGAACAGGCAGCCGAAGCGGTCAGGCAGGCGTTAAACGCAGGTTATCGCCACTTTGACACCGTACAGGTATACGGAAATGAAGTGTCGATTTAGGAGAGGCGCATGGAAATAGTTTAAGGTGATTTAAGGAGAAGGTGACAATGAAAAAGATATTAGCTGCATTGCTGACACTTGGTGTGATAGTAACAATAACATCCTGCGGGAAACGGCCAGAACCGTTAAATGATAATTTAATATCGGAGTTTGTTTCGGAACATTCACAGCCGGAATCGGAAGATATTTCTTTACAGGAAGAATCAACGCAGGTGCAGGAGAAAACACAGACAGTGGAAACAGAACAGGGCAGTCATATTAGGTGGGGAGGTGGCGTATGAAACAGATGCGGCTGCTTAAAATTGTGGTTGATATTGCGATGACAATCCTTTTCCTTGCTATGATGGCATATCATGTTACAGGAAATACCCTGCATGAATGGCTTGGTGTAATGCTCTTTGTGCTTTTTATATTACATCATATCTTAAATTGGAAATGGCATGTCAGGATTTTCAAGGGAAGATATACGGTTATGCGTATTTTAATGATGGGTGTTAATGTTTTGCTGTTTCTTTCTATGGTGGGTATGATGATAAGCGGTATTTTGCTGTCGCATGAAGTATTTGGGTTTTTGCATCTTCGGGCTGGAATGTTTGGACGCAGGCTTCATATGGTATCGACTGCATGGGGATTCTGCCTGATGGCGGTACATTTAGGACTGCACGGAGGAGTGTTCGCAGGCATAATAAAGAAGATACCATATAAAAAAGCAGTGCTTATCGTAAGAGGAGCTGTTACAGCTATTTCATGTTATGGTGTGTATTCCTTTGTTATCCGTCAGATTGGGGAGAGAATGTTTCTGCTTATGGAATATGCGTTTTTTGATTATGAGGAACCTGTTATGCTTTTCTTTACAGATTATATCAGCATTTTAATACTTTTTGCGACATTTGCTTATTATGGAATGAAGATAATGGGAAAGCTGCTTCAGATACGAAAGGAGCGTGAATAAGCGAAATGACATTTTGTAAGAAGTATATTTTTTCCTGTTGTGTGATGGTAGGGCTGCTGTGTCTGCTTTTTGCCTGTGGAAAAGAAAACACAGGGCAGGAAATGTTTTCTGAGCCAACAGTACAAACGGAAACCTCTCAGGAACAGCAAACGGAAAGCGGTATATCAGAACAGGAGGGAAACAGTATACAAACAACGGAACAAACAGTTTTCACTTCAGAAGAAAAAGACAGTAGAATATTGATTGCCTATTTTTCGTTGATGGACATAATACCAGAGGGTGCAGATGCAGTTACACATGCGACGCCTTTTATTGGAAACACGGAATATGCAGCTATGGAAATACAGAAGCAGACAGGAGGGGATTTATTTGCAATGAAAACAGTGGAAACTTATCCGGTCAGTCACAGTGAATGTTCTGTGATTGCGGAGAATGATAGAAGAATGATAAAAAAGTAAAAAAAGAAAGGATAGATTTTATGAAAAAATTATTGAGTATCGTATCCGCTATTGTTATGACATTTTTACTTTGTGCCTGTGGGCAAAATGTTTCTGCAACAGAACCGGAAGGAAACAGAACTGCACCTGATATGGCACAACTGGAAAGTGCCAAACAGGAAACGGAAAGTGAAGAATACAATACGAGAAGTGAGCAAAATGAACTGAGCATGAAAGAAACTTCACCGATTACGCTGACAATCGGCGATATTGTATTGCATGGTTATCTGAATGATTCTATACCGGCACAAAGCCTGATTTCACAACTTCCACTAACAGTTACACTAAATGATTCTGACAATGATTTTTGTGGCGGAAGTCTTGACATTGAATATACAGAAAGTGATGTGCAGAGCGGGTATAAAAATGGCGATTTAGCATTTTGGACACCTGCAAACAACTTTGTGATTTTTGTTGATGATGAAGAAAATTTTGCGGATATTGGAAATTTGGTCATATTGGGAAAAATTACAAAATCACAGGAGGTTCTTGATGCATTGGAAGGCACGATTGATGTAACGATTGCAAATACAGCTAATTCATCTGTATTTGCAGATGAAACCGAAGTGCAGACAGACAGCGTTGAGAATAATACAGTGGCAGAAGAAACAAATGTAAATGAAATTACTGAAATGGATCGTATTGAAAATCCTACAATAACAAGTGAAACGGAGGTAGCAGAAGTGAGAGTAAAAATTACAGTAGGCGAAACGGAATTGATTGCAGTTATGGAGGATAATGCGACAACACAGGCGATTATAGAGCAGATGCCCATGACGTTATCCATGATGGATTTGTACGAACGGGAAATGTGTTATCGTTATGGTGCTTATGCACTTCCAACGGATAACCTGCGGTCGGACGGATATGCGGTCGGAGATATTGCATATTGGGCACCGGGCGGAAGTTTGGTTATCCTTTACAAACAGAATGGAGAGCAGTTTGAACGCCAGCATTTAGGGCATATTGATTCCGGTGTTGAGATATTTGAAAGCACTGGAGATGTGGATGTTACATTCGAGCTTGTTACAGACTAAAGTTTCAAGAAAACAGAGTAATAATATTCAAAAAAGAATAAAACTTTCAATTTTATTTTTATATCGTTCAGCAGGGAGAGGCAGAAGAGGAAACTGTTTTTTGCGGTAAGCGGAAAAAATGGTATGTTATGCTGGCAGTTCCTTTACTCGTAATTATTACAGTGTATGAAATGCTTCAAACATCCGAGGATAGACAGTAGTGTTGTCATGAATGATGCCACTACTACACAGTGGACGGGATGCAGTACTATATAAGGAACTTCAGTATTTGGAACACTACCGTGCCATGAAGAGCAAATCATTCAGTGCGTTGAAATTTACTATAGTGGAAATACTGAAAAAGAGAAAGATGCAGCTCCTCGAAAAAATACAGCTATTTTTTATAGGGACATCGGTTATTCTGTAGCCGGTGTAAAAGTCGTTTTATTAAAGGGCGGCTGAACTGTAACAATCTTCATTTGATTTATTGAAGAAAAAATAATAAAATACTAGTCAAGTGGATAAAACTATTATATAATAAGTTTAGCAGAAGCAAAGTGGCAAGCAGAATACACATTTTTAGGAGGGCAAGCATATGCCAGTAGTAAACGAATTGATAAAAAAGGAAGCAGACGGAAGTTTTAGTTTTGGAAATTATGAATTAGCCGTAAAATCAAAAGCCAATGATTTTGAGTATGAAGGAGATCTTTATAAGGTTAAGACATATAAAGAAATTACAAAGCTGGAACGCAATGGAGTGTTTGTATATGAATCCGTTCCGGGAACGGCAGTTAATCATTTTTCCTTTACAGAAAATGGAGTTCAGTTCGTCGTGGAAGGGTTTGGAAATCCTCAGATTACAGTAGGATTGGAAGCAGGTTTAGAGTATAAGGTTTCTATTGACGGAGTAGTAGTGGGAATGATTCAGACAAATTTGGGCGGAAAATTGGTATTTAGTACAGAATTAGGAGAAAGCGGAACGGCTTCTGTTGAGATTGTTTGTATAAAATAAAATGGTGTAGGATAAATGTTATTTTGAGTGGACAATGGGAAAGAAGGTTTTTCTTGAGGGGAAATCTTCTTTTTCTTTCAATAGAGTTTAGAGATTAAGAGGAGGGAAATATGGCAAAGGGAAATTTATTTTTTTGTCAGGAGTGTGGTTATGAGTCTTTAAAATGGCTAGGGCAGTGTCCGGGCTGTAAGGCTTGGAATACTTTTGTAGAAGAGCCTTTGGCAAAGAAGGTAAGCCGGGGTGGATTGGCAAAAAGCGGACTGACAGGAGGGATAGAAAAGCGTCTTTCGGAGATTTCTATGGAGAAGGAGGAACGGATGCTGACGGGGATACGGGAGTTAGATCGTGTGCTGGGGGGAGGGGTGGTTTCTGGTTCGCTGATTTTAGTGGGGGGAGATCCCGGGATAGGAAAGTCTACTCTGTTATTGCAGGTTTGCAGAAATTTGGCAGAAACCAAGACGGTTTATTATATTTCCGGGGAAGAGTCGCTGCAGCAGATTAAAATGCGGGCAAACCGGCTGGGGGATTTTTCGGATCGCTTTTTTTTGCTGTGTGAAACCAATTTAGAACTGATTAGAGAAAGGGTGGAAAAGGCACGTCCTGATATATTGGTGATTGATTCGATTCAGACTATGGTAAAGGAAGATGTGGCGTCTGCTCCCGGAAGTGTAAGTCAGGTGCGGGAGTCTACCGGGCTTTTGATGCAGATAGCAAAGGGGCTGGGGATTTCTATTTTTATTGTGGGGCACGTGACAAAAGAGGGGGTGGTAGCCGGACCAAGGGTTTTAGAGCATATGGTAGATACAGTGCTTTATTTTGAGGGGGATCGCCATGCGGCTTATCGGATTTTACGAGGAGTAAAAAATCGGTTTGGAGCGACTAATGAGATTGGGGTATTTGAGATGCGGGAGAGCGGACTGGAAGAGGTAGAAAATCCTTCTGAATATATGTTAAACGGAAAACCACAGGGGGCTTCTGGATCGATTGTAACCTGTGCGATGGAGGGGACAAGACCGATTCTTTTGGAGGTACAGGCGTTAGTTTGCAAGACTAATTTCGGGCTTCCTAGACGGACGGCTGCTGGAACGGATTATAATCGGGTTAATCTTTTGATGGCAGTATTGGAAAAGCGGGCGGGACTGAGGCTTTCTGACTGTGATGCCTATGTCAATATTGCTGGGGGACTGAAGTTAAATGAACCTTCTCTTGATTTGGGAATTGTAATGGCGATTATTTCAAGTTATCGGGATCGGGCGGTAGAAGATAAAACGATTGTATTTGGGGAGGTTGGACTTGCCGGAGAGGTGCGGGGAATTAGTATGTGTGAGGCACGGGTAAAAGAGGCGTTTAAACTGGGGTTTCATACTTGTGTGCTGCCGAAGGTTTCGCTTGAGGCAATGGAAGTACCCTCTGGGATGAAAATGATTGGGATTGGAAATTTAGGGGAGGTGATGCGCTGGATGGAGGGAGAGAAATGAAGATTTGTATTTTTCTGGGGCTGCTTTTGTTGGTGGTGCTGGTGCTGTTTTTTCGCTGGGGGTATCAGGAAAATCAGCATTTAGTTTTAACGGAGTATTCCATTCGATCAAAAGAGATTCCTGCGGCTTTTCATGGAAGCAAGATTGCTTTTTTGTCGGATTTACATAACAATGAGTTTGGAGAGAAAAATCAGCGGTTAAAAGAGGCACTTTTGGCAGAAAAGCCGGATTTGGTTTTAATTGGTGGAGATATGTTAGTTGGAAAGCCCGGGGTTTCTTATCAGCCGGCATTGGAGTTGGTGCTGTGGATACAGGAACATTTTCCGATGATTTATGGGATGGGAAACCATGAGTACCGAGTGCGGCAGAATACGATTTTATATAAGACACTTTATCAGGAGTATGCAAAGGAGTTGAAGAAAAAAGGAATTGTGATATTGGATAATGAACGGCGGTATTGGAAGAAAGATGGAGAAAAGATTGTTATTTATGGGCTTACGATTGGGCAGTATTATTACAAGCGGTTAAAAATTGAAGAAATGAAAGAAGATTATATCACAGATTGTTTGGGAAAGAGGGAGAAAGGATTTTCGATTCTTTTGGCACATAATCCCGTGCATTTTCCAGCTTATGCCCAGTGGGGGGCTCGTCTGGTGCTGGCGGGGCATAATCATGGAGGGGTGATGCGGATTCCTTTTTTGGGAGGTGTTATTTCACCGAATTATCGAATTTTTCCTAAGTATGATGTAGGGGAATTTCATCAGGGGGAGTCAACGATGCTGCTGAGTGCCGGGCTTGGAAGTCATACTTTGCCGTTTCGGTTTTTTAATCCGCCTGAGCTTGTGATTATTAGGTTGAATTCTGTGGAATAATTTAGTAAAATCAAATTGGCTGGAAACTGACTGTAATTTTGCTGAAAAATAGTAGCTAATACTGTAGCAAACAGTTATAGTTTTTGAAGTGGATGGGATGGGGACGCCGAAAGCCGAAGGGAGCTCTATTCCGAGCCCGCTTGCGCTTAGCATTTCCTCGTAGCGGACACATAAGGTGCTAAAAGACAGCACCTAAGTGCCGACGGGAAATGATGACCCTGCATAGAGCTCCCTTCGGCTTTCGGCTGTGTATGTCAGACTGAAAAAAATTATAAAATGTTTGCTGTAGTTGTGTGTGGGAAATAAAAGAGATAGGGGGCTGATAGCAGATGAAATAAATTTATAAAAAATTATAAATATCTATTGAATTTTTATAACTTACATTGATAGAATAAAGTGTAAATATTATAAGGAAATTTTATTATGAGTAAATATTATTCTATCAATGAATTTCCAAAAATATTGAGTGTATCCGCACAAACGTTAAGAAATTAGGATAATAATAGATGCAGGCACAGCTTGATTTGCTTATAACTGGGCATTGGAATTGATTTTGGTATCAAAGACTTAGCCGTATGTTCCGATAAAAATAAATACCAGAACATAAATCAATCACAAAAAGTAAAAAAACTAGAAAAAAGAAAACGTAGGCTACAGCGTTCCGTATCAAGAAGATATGAGAAAAACAAGAAAGGGGAAAGTTACTGTAAAACATGTAACATTATAAAAAGAGAAAAAGAACTTTTAAAATTAAACCACAGGCTAACAAATATCCGTCATAATTATTTACATGATATATCATCTTCTATTATAAAACGAGAACCAAGTTTTATCTGTTTAGAGGATTTAAATGTAAAAGGGATGATGAAAAGTGGAAATGTAATGGATCGAGATGATCAAGCTGCTTTGAATTTGAAAAGATATGG
>CAJUGZ010000160.1 GCA_910585855.1 uncultured Lachnospiraceae bacterium
AGGCTGCACCTTATGACCGGTATTATGTTCCTTACTCCAATAACATTTCGCCTGCTCTACGGGCGAATTGCGCCCCGGTTCGTCCGGTTGGATGTACCAAAATTCAGAATCCTTAGACTTTCTTACCGCTCGGAGACCGGAGCAGGCAGAGGAGACCAGCCAGCCAAATCTTGCGTCCGCCTCGGTTTCAAAATTTGTTTGATTCAGGTTGCGGTAGGAAACCAGCCAGCCAGATCTGACATCCTCCCTACATCTGAAAAAGCCGCCGCACCACCCTCTGAAATTCCTCCTGCTCCTCCTCCGTCCCAATCCGTTTCATCTCCTGTATCGGCTCTCGAAGCAATCTCTGAAGTGAAGCATTCAACACCTTTCTCAAAATCTTTTTCTCCCTCTCATTCATCTCCATTTTCCGATCCAAATAAGTAAAACTATCCTCCACAATCACCCCACACCGCTGCTGCAAAGATGCAATCGTTTCATCCATCCGACTCTGAAACACCCACTCCTGTGTTTCCCTTACCCCCTGTATAATCACATCCTTACTCCTTTCCACCAACTCTTCCCTTTCCCGCCGATTCCCCTCCACAATCCCCTGCAGCGTATCCAAATTAATCAAAGTCACCAGCTCCTCTTGTCCAAAAGCAGTATCAATATCCCGAGGTGCTGCCAAATCCAAAAAAGCCATTCTACGCATAGGACAAAACTGCTCCCTCCTTACCGTCAAATGAGGAGATCGAGTAGCAGAAACCACAATATCACACTCCGCCATCACCCGATACCGCTCCCTATAAGAAATCACCTCTATCCTATCAAATTTCTCCAAAAGCCGTCTGGCATTTTGCTCTGTCCGACTGCATACCACAACCCTTTCCACTGGATACTCATAAATATATTTTAAAGCAAGCACAGCCGTTTTTCCACTTCCAATCACCAAAACCCTCTTCCCAGCAATCGAAAACACTTCATCTAACTTTCGAATCCCAACCGAACTAACCGACAAAGACTTCTCGCTAATCCGAAACTCCGTCTTCACCCTCTTCGCACAAGTAATCGCATCCCGCACAATCTTATTTAATTCCTTCCCACTATACCCCATTGTCCGTGCATCATCCAGTGCCTCCTTTACCTGTCCAAGAATCTGATCCTCCCCTAATACAAGCGACTCCAACCCAGCAGCAATCCGAAATAAATAAGCAACCGCATCCTCCCCGGAAAGCTGAACCAAACAACCACTTAAATCCACATCCGAAAACATCTCCCTATAAATTTCCCAAATCTGCCTCTCCTGCTCCTCTTTCTCATAAATATAATACACCTCACTCCGATTACAAGTAGAAAGCACCATACACTGCTCCACCCCAACCGCCTCTGCCCTCTGAAAAAACTCCAGCTTCTTTCCCTCCGTAAAAGAAATCTTATCCCGAATCTCTAACAATGCATTTTTATAATTCACTCCCAAAAAACCAAACTGCATACATCCTTTCTCTCCTTCCCTATTTCTGTCCAAAAAAAAGGGACTATAAACAGCCCCACGCCCATAAATCCAATTCCCCTATAAAATCATAATAAAAGGTTTTTCTTGGGGAAAACGCCAAAATTGAAAAGAAGGTCTACGCCGAGCCCGGAATAGACCTTTCTTTTTCTTTCAGCGTCCTCCCTCCCACCAAAAAATCAACACATTTCTATCCAATATAACCTGCAAATGCAAATGCAAACAAATAGGAAGAAGCCGCCACACATGCCCAAGTAATTCCGCCCAAAGCAATCGGCTTTAACCCTTTTGAAAATACATCCTTAAATTTAATCTTAAATCCTACCCCTGCTAAAGCAGATGCAAATAAAAACTTACTTGCTGTTGTCAAAAGATCAATTCCTTTCGGTGAAAATACACCATATGTATTTAACCCTGCCATTACCACAAACCATAAAATAAACATTGGAAATGTTTTCTTTACTACTGCAAAGATACTATTATTGCTGCTTGATCTGCTGCTCTTTTTCTCTTCCCGTGCCATTAAAACCGTCCAAACAACCGCTACAAAAATCAGCATAGTTGTACGTACCAGCTTTACATTTAAAGCTCCGTTAAAATCAGGATTTCCAATCATTGCCTGATACGTTGCCTGCGCTCCTGCTACAGAAGAAGTATCATTAATTGCCGTACCTGCTACAAAAGCAAACTGATTATCCGTAAACCCAAGCAGCGGTGCGATATAAGGATAAGAAAACGCAGAAATCGTGTCAAATAAAAAGATAGCTGCCATTCCAAATGCAATCTCTGCGTCCGTTGCCTTAATAATCCGGCTTAATGTAGCAATCGCCGTACCACCGCAGATACAAGTTCCGCCTCCTACCAGTACAGAAGTATTTTTTGTTACTCCAATCTTTCCTCCTACCAGCAAAGCTACAGCAAAAGAAAGACAAATATTAAAAAGAATCAATGGAAGTGCCTTTACTCCAGTTCCAAGAATAGAAGCAAAGCTCAACGTACCTCCCGTTAAAATAATTCCCCAGTTTAAAAACTGCTTACTGCTGTAAGTAGTTCCCTCCTTAAAATCCTTATCCAATGCAGGCATAATATTGCAAATAATCATAGAAACCAACAATGCCACCATAGGTCCGCCCATTACCACACGATGAAACATTGTCTTCTGCAAATCCGTAGATTTCGTTGCCAAAAAACCAATCACCAGACACAATAAAATTGCACCATATTTTTTCTTTGAATTCATCCCAAATTCCTTCCTCCAAACTAACAGGTAGCTCCTCCAACCAAATGAAGCTGTGCATCCAAAATTTCTTGTTTTCTCTCTAAAATCTCATTTGAAAGAAGCTGCTTTTCCACTTCCTCAAATCCAATTCTTGCAATCGTATCAGCAAAACGTTCTCCCGTCTTTCCCTGCTCACGGAACAACAAAATTGCCTTCTCCACAGTATCTAAAAGTTCTTCCTCTGTAGTAAAAATCTTCGATAAAGGCTGTCCATGTGCCACTTTCTTTCCCCATCTTCCGCCAATATAAATCCGATATCCCGGTGTACCGTCTTCAATTACATCAAACGGACAAGATGCGATACAACGCCCGCAGTTATTACATGTTTCTGCATCAATCGCAATCGTACCATCTTCCATCTTTGCTGCCTTCATCGGACAGGCAGTTTCTACCTGACACTTCTTACACCCATTACACATATCTTCATCTACATTTGGAATCATCTGACCAACAATACCCAAATCATTCAAATCCGGCTTTACACAGTTATTTGGACATCCTCCTGTCGCAATCTTAAACTTATGAGGCAGCTTTACTGTACGATAACCCTTATAAAAACGCTCATGAATCTTTTCAGACAGAGCAAATGTATCATAAAGCCCATACTGACAAGTTGTTCCCTTGCAGGCTACCACCGGACGCACCAAAGAACCCGTCCCTCCGGTTTCTAATCCTGCCTTAGCAATATACTCCCGAAACGGCTCAATATTATCAAAATGAACCCCTCTCACTTCCACAGTAAGACGTGTAGTAAACTCTACTTCGCCGCTGCCATACTTTTCCGCTGCCTCAGCAATCACCTTTGCCTGCTCTGCAGAAATCTTTCCGTTTACAGTAATAATTCGTGCATTAAACAAATCTGTGCCCTTATTATTTAAAAATCCAAGTGCCTTTACCCGTTTAATCTCTTCTGGTTTAATTGTACATGCCATGTTTCTTTCCTCCTATTTTTTATCAATTTTTAAGTATTACTATTCCATAACAAACAAAATAAATCCTGATATCTAATGTTGTATTTCCACATCGGACGCCAGATGCGAACCGTCTGGAGTACACAGCCGGAATCCCAAGAGAGGTCTGCAAAAGGTCATCATTTCCCGTTGGCACTTAGGCACGGTATTGCTGTGTTTTCGTGCCTTATGTGTCCGCTATGAAAATAGGAAATGCTAAGCGCAAGCGGACTCGGTGCAGACATCCCTTGGGATTCCGGCGTCCCCCCTGCAGATATTAAATTTATACTGTCACCTCATTAAAGGTAATTCCGCCTTCTAACACCTTAGTATTTTGATACCCATAATATTTCAGCCGATTCTGCAGCAAATAAGCTCTCTTTCCTTTGTTGCATACAAGAAGAATCTTCTCCTGCGGATCAAGTCCCTCTACTAAACCTTCTACAGTAGTTAAGTCTACATAAGGCGCACCCTCAATCGAAGGTGCTAAACAAGCATCCACTACTTTATATCCTTCTGCTGCTCCTTTTGCATACTCCACAGGAGTAAAGGTGTCAAACTTTCCGCTGATTTTATTCATCAGCACATTTAATGTATGCTCGAATGGATGAATCGCTGTAGAGAAAGGAGGGGCATAAGCCAGATCCATATCTGCTAAATCAGGAAGAGTTCCTTTTAACATAATTCCTGTTACAGCAATATCTACCACTTTATCTACTGCACCTGCTCCGATTACCTGTACTCCCAGCAGACGAAGCGTATCTTTATCTGCAATCATTTTTACTACAAAAGATCCTGCTCCCGGAAAATAATGGGCTTTATCATCTACCACGGTAATTACACTGACTGGACAGAATCCTTCTGCTGCGGCTTGTGCCTCTGTCAGTCCAGTTCTTCCTACATTCATACCCGGAAGTTTACAAACTGCTGTACCCAATACGCCACGATATCCAAGTTTTGCTCCCATTATATTTTGTGCAATCAGCCGCCCGCTGATATTTGCTGTCGATCCCATAGGCGACCAAGCCGGTTTTCCGGTCAGAGCATGATGTACCATAGCACAATCCCCTGCCGCATAGATATCTGGAATGTTGGTTTCTCCCAGTTCATTTGTAAGAATTGTCCCCTTTACCATTTCAATTCCGCTTCCTTCCAAAAATGCGGTATTTGGACGAATCCCTGCACTCAATACTACTAAATCGGCTTTATATGCCTTTTTATTGGTAATTACTTTTTCTACCTTACCATTTCCTTCTATTCCTGTTACTGTTACCCCGGTTATAACTGGAATTCCGCTTTCCTGAAGTTTTCCTTCTATGTACTCTGCCATCTCATTGTCAAAACCCGGAAGTGCATGAGGTGCCATATCCAATACAAATGGACGGATTCCCTGTAGTTTTAAGTTTTCTGCAATCTCTAATCCAATATATCCTGCACCGACTACTACAGCTTTTTTTATTGTTCCGGTATCTACAATATCTCGAAGTCCAATGGCATCTTCTGGGGTTCTTACAAAAAATACATTTTCTAAGTCACAACCTTCGATTGGAGGCTTTATCGGACTTGCCCCTACTGCGATTACCAACTTATCATAGGCATAATCTTTCTCTTCTTTTGTATTTGTATCTACTGCCGTCACCTTTTTTGCTGCCGAATCTACTTTTACCGCTTCCGTTTCCGTCAGTACGGTTACTCCCGTCAATTTAGAATACTTCTGCGGCGTATTCACAATCAACTGTTCCTTATCCTCAATTACATGTCCTACATAATAAGGCAGACCGCATCCTGCATAGGAAATATTTTTTCCTTTGTTTAATACAATAACTTCATTGCTGCGATCTTCCCTCATCAACTTTGCCGCTACCTTTGTTCCGGCAGCAACACCGCCAAGTACTAGTACCTTCATTCTCTTTCCTCCTTCTTCTACCATAAAACGGTATTTGTTAATAATTTAATAATAACACTTGATAAATAGAAGGTAAAATAGTAAAATTCAAATGATAGAATAGGGATTTACCTATAGACATCATATTTTTCCTAGCTTTTATTATTCCTTTAAAAGAAATTAATCGATTTACAACTAGTTATTTTTATCACAAATTATAGCTTGGAGGTCTTAAACATGGCAACCTTAAAACAATTAAAAACTTTTATCGCTGTTGCGGAATATAAAAAAATGAGTGAAGCAGCCAAAAGGCTCTATATTTCTCAGCCTACCGTCAGTCAGGTAATTTCCGAACTAGAATCCGAATACCAAACTTCCCTCTTTGAACGGATTTCCAAAGAACTGAAAATCACACCGGCAGGACTGCTCTTACTTGACAATGCCCGTGAAATTATTGCTATTCATGAACAGCTTGAACAATCCATGAAACATATCAATGCAGTCCGCCCCCTGCGTATCGGTGCTACCCTTACCATAGGCAATACCCTAATGGGAACACTGGCAGAAAACCTTATCAAAAAACACCCGGATATTGATATCAACGTCTTTGTGGACAATACAAAAATAATCGAACACCGAATGATTCATAACGAACTAGACATTGCCTTAGTAGAAGGTATTATTGTCCGTCAGGAAATTATTACAAAACCTGTTTTAGAAGACTATCTATGTCTGATTTGCGGAAAAAACCATCCATTTGCCTCCAAATCCTCCGTTACAATGGAGGATCTGCGGCATCAAAATTTTATTATGAGGGAAAAAGGCAGCGGCACTCGAGCGATCTTCGAAACGATTATGCAAACCCATCATATTCCTTTTATCACAAAATGGGAATGTAGCAGCCGCTGCGCTATTGTAGATGCGGTACGCCACAATTTAGGACTTGGCGTCTTGTCCTATCGGTGTATCAAAGAATATGTTGACAGTGGCGATATTGTTGCCTGCCCTGTAGAAGGAGTATCTATGAAGCGCTACTTTTATCTCTGCTATCACAACAGCCGCCCTGTTACCTCTCAAATGCAGGATTTTACAGATATGGTTCTATCCCTGTCTGCCGATTAATCTCTTCCTGCTTTTGTAAATACTGTTTTATTTCTTTGATATATAAATCACCGATTTTACTGAGCATCTGATTTTTTTTCACAATATATCCAATTTCCATCTGACCGTCTGTATCTTTCTGATTGGTTTCAAATGGCACGGCACGATACTCTGTTCCGTTTAACTCCTCACAGATAATGCCAGAACAAAGTGTATAGCCATTTAATCCAATCATAAGATTCAGCATGGTAGCCCGATCATTTGCCTTGATTGTCCGCAGATACTCTCTTGTACTAAGAATTTCCTCTGCAAAATAAAAAGAGCCGTTTCCGCCCTGTTCAAAGGAAAGACAGGGATATTCTCTTAGCTGTTCCGTCCGTATGGATGTACACTGCGCCAAAGGATGTCCCCTCCAAAGATAGACATAGGCATGACAGTCTATCAATTTATGAAATTCCAAATCATTTGTTTGAAACAGCTTTACCAAAACAGCACGATTAAAATTATTAAGATAGAGAATACCAATCTCACTTCTCAATGTACTGACATCTTCAATAACTTCTCTTGTCTTTGTTTCTCGAATAGCAAATTCGTATTCTGCTGTATTAAATTGTTTTACTACCTCCACAAACGTTTTTACAGCAAAAGAATAATGCTGAGCAGAAACACCAAATTTCTTTTTTAATGTCCCTGATTTCCCATATTTTTCCATTAAAGTTTCATACTGCTGATAGACTTGTCTGGCATAAGTTAAAAATTCAACCCCATCATTGGTCAGTGTGACTCCCCTGCCGCTGCGGCGAAAAATAATAATCCCCAGTTCCTTTTCTAATTCTTGCAGCGCACTGGTAAGAGAAGGCTGGGATACATACAATATTTCGGCAGCTTTATTGAGCGAACCCGCTTCCGATATAGTAATCACATAATTTAATTGCTGTAAGGTCATAAAATATTTCCCTTTCTAATCTATATCTATCTCTTGAAAACCTACTAAACCTATGTTATTATAGGATTATTCTACAAATAGGGGGTTTTTCATGAAAATTTCAACAAAAGGACGCTATGCTATGCGTATGCTGCTTGACTTGGCAGAACATCAAAACTGCGGTTTTATCGCCTTAAAAGATATTGCAAAACGTCAGCATATCTCAAAAAAATATTTAGAACAAATCATACCTATTTTTAATAATTCTGGTATCTTAAAAACAACCCGTGGTGCTCAGGGAGGCTATCAGCTTGCTAAAAGCCCTGAAAAATATACCGTCGGAGAAATTCTTCGTCTGACAGAAGGAAACCTCTCTCCCGTTGCCTGTCTAGAAGAAGATCCAATCTCCTGTGAACGCAGAGAAGAATGTTCGATGCTTCCTGTCTGGCAAGGGCTTTCCACTGTTATCAATGAATATCTGGATGGAATTACACTTCAAGACATTCTAGAACAAAAATGCAGCACCAATAATTATATCATTTAATTGTTTCCATATCGGACACTGAAAGCGGAAGGAAGGTTCATTCTGAGTTCACTTGCGCTTAGCATTTCTTCGTAGCGGACACATAAGGCACGAAAATACCGTGCCTAAGTGCCGACGGGAAATGATGACCCAGAATGAACCTTCCTTCCGCTTTCAGCGCTCCCAAATCCATCCCCCTAATCCACAAACATAGGAGTGGAAAGATAGCGTTCTCCTGTATCCGGCAGCAGTGCCACAATTAGCTTTCCTTTGTTTTCCGGGCGTTTTGCCAATTCTCCTGCAGCATAGACAGCCGCCCCGGAAGAAATTCCTACTAATACCCCTTCTCTTCTGGCAAGAATCCTGCCGGTTTCAAAGGCATCTTCGTTTTCTACAATAAAAATTTCGTCATAAATTTCGGTATTTAAAGTATCTGGTACAAATCCGGCTCCAATTCCCTGTATCTTATGTGGTCCGGCTGTTCCTTTTGAGAGTACAGGTGATCCCGCTGGTTCAACAGCTACAATTTTAATCTCTGGGTTTTTGCTTTTCAGATATTCCCCTACCCCGGAAATCGTTCCTCCTGTTCCTATCCCTGCTACAAAGATATCTACTTTTCCATCAGTATCTTCCCATATCTCTGGTCCAGTGGTACGGTAATGTGCCGCAGGATTTGCCGGATTAGTAAATTGACCCGGAAGAAAACTGTTTGGTGTTTCCTTAGCAAGCTGATTTGCTTTTTCAATCGCACCTTTCATCCCTTTGCTTCCCTCAGTAAGTACCAGCTTTGCTCCGTATGCTTTCAGTAAATTGCGGCGTTCTATACTCATCGTTTCCGGCATGGTAAGAATTACTTGATAGCCCTTTGAAGCCGCTGCTGCCGCAAGACCAATCCCTGTATTTCCGCTGGTCGGTTCGATAATAACAGAACCCGGTTTTAACATTCCTTTTGCTTCTGCATCCTCAATCATTGCTTTTGCTACTCTGTCTTTTACACTTCCGGCAGGATTAAAATATTCCAGTTTTCCGTAAATATCCGCTTCAAGTGCTTTTTCTTTTTTATAATTCGCCAGTTTCAACAACGGGGTTTTTCCTATTAAATCCGTGATTCTATCAAATGTTTTCATATCGATTTCCTCCTAAATGATGACAATTTTTATTTCCTATTATTCCCATAGGTTTTATTAGTTATAATCCTATCACTCTCTTTTTGTTTTGTCAAGTATTTTAAGATGGAGCACGATAAACTTACCAAGTAAAATTTTTATAGAATGACCCATTTCTATAATATTAACTTTGTATGTTTATCCTGTTTCTATCTTTTATTCAACTTTTGGAGATAGAATGTTGCCAGAAAAAGTTGGCTTTGGTTTTCACCGGACGCCAGAGGTGGTTTGCTCCTGTCCTTTGCCTGCTCCGCTCCAAACGGTAAGAAAGTCTATGGCTTCTGATTTCGGTGCATCCAACCGTACGAACCGGGGCGCAATTCGCCCTCACTACAAGTGAAACGTAACTAGTGTAAGGAAAGATTTTACCAACCATAAAACACCCTCTTCCCTATCATCCGGGCTAAACACGCCCCTTTTTTTGCATACCCTGCATAG
>CAJUGZ010000161.1 GCA_910585855.1 uncultured Lachnospiraceae bacterium
TTTCACATCCTGCTTCCATGCAGGGTGTGAAAAAAAAGGGGCGTGTTTAGCCCAGTTGATAGGAAAGCGAATCTCTTATGGATGGTAAAATCCTTCCTTACACCAATTACGCTTTGGCTGTAGTGAGGGCGAATTGCGCCCCGGTCTGTCCGGTTGGATATAAGAACGGCAGAAGTCTTAGAACTTCTTGCTTTTTGGAAACCGGAACAGCAGACTGCCCACCGTTTTCGAATCTGGCGTCCTCTCTCCAAAAGACTTATTGAAGATCCATAACAAAAAAATTGACAAAGTGCAAGTCCTATGTTATACTTCTAACTGTTGTAAGATTTTAACCTTTACTCAGGATATGGCAACTCCAACCAATGCTTAGTAAAGGGGATAGAAAATTTTAGGAGGAAATAATACTATGATTTCAAAGGAAAAGAAAGCAGAATTAATCGCTACTTATGGAAGAACACCAAATGATACTGGTTCTCCAGAAGTACAGATTGCTATTTTAACATTTCGGATTAATGAATTAACGGAGCATTTAAAGAATAATCCAAAGGATCATCATTCCAGACGAGGACTGCTTCAAATGGTTGGTCAAAGACGAGGACTGCTTGATTATTTTAAAAAGACCAATTTGGATGGTTATCGTGCATTAATTGAAAAATTAGGAATCAGAAAGTAGTAACAACGACATGCAGAAGTCTGGGTGTCTGCTGTTTTGTGGGGCGGAGCAATCCGCCCTATATTTGTGAAAAAGAAAAATCTGTAAAGTTTTGAAAGAGAAAGAGAGCCGAGACCACTGAAAAGGGCAGAAACCTTTTATTTGATAAAAAATTAACAAAGTAAGCAATGTTTCTGTTTTTTTCAGTAGTTTCGGAATTCTCTGACAGGATGGAACAGAAGGAAAAGAAAAATGGATTCCGCAGATGGCGGAGAATGGAGGAAAAGATGTATAAAAATTTTGAAATGGAATTAGCCGGAAGAATACTGCGTGTAGACGTAGGACGAGTAGCGGCACAGGCAAATGGTGCGGCATTTATGCACTATGGTGATACTACAGTATTATCAACTGTTACTGCATCAGAAAAACCAAGAGAGGGAATTGATTTTTTCCCACTAAGTGTAGAATATGAAGAAAAATTATATGCAGTCGGCAAAATTCCGGGTGGATTTAACCGAAGAGAGGGAAAGGCATCCGAAAATGCAATTTTAACTTCTCGTGTGATTGACAGACCGATGCGTCCGTTATTTCCAAAAGATTATAGAAATGATGTAACAATTAACAATATGGTTATGTCAGTCGATCCAGAATGTAGTCCAGAATTAACCGCAATGTTGGGTTCTGCGATTGCAGTAGCAATTTCTGATATTCCGTTTGACGGACCATGTGCAACAACACAGATAGGACTGATAAATGGAGAATTTGTATTGAATCCAAATGCAGAGCAAAATACCAATTCTGATTTAAAATTAACGGTTGCTTCTACAAAAGAAAAAGTAATTATGATTGAAGCTGGTGCAAATGAAGTGCCAGAAGCACAGATGATAGAAGCAATTTATAAAGCACATGAAGTGAATCAGCAGGTAATTGCTTTTATTGATAAAATTGTGGCAGAGTGCGGAAAACAAAAACATACGTATACCAGTTGTTCTGTACCAGAAGAGTTATTTGCTGCAATTCAAAAAACAGTTCCGCCGGAAGAAATGGAAAAAATTATGTTTGCAGAAGAAAAACAGGTTCGGGAAGAACGAATCCGTTTATTAAAGGATAATCTTTTCGAAACATTTTCATCGGAAGAGTACGAGGACTGGCTTCCTCTTATTGATGAGGCAGTCTATCAATATGAGAAAAAAACAGTTCGCAAGATGATTTTAAAAGATCAAAAACGCCCAGACGGCAGAGAAATTACGCAGATTCGCCCATTGGCAGCGGAAATCGATATTATCCCTAGAGTACATGGCTCAGCAATGTTTACCAGAGGACAAACTCAAATCTGTAATGTATGTACACTAGCACCTCTTTCAGAAGCTCAGAAATTAGATGGACTGGATATAAATGAAACATCAAAACGATATATGCATCACTATAATTTCCCTTCTTATTCGGTAGGAGAAACAAAAGTTTCCCGTGGCCCGGGACGAAGAGAAATTGGACATGGTGCACTTGCAGAACGTGCATTGATTCCGGTACTTCCTTCAGAAGAAGAATTTCCGTATGCGATTCGTACTGTATCGGAAACTTTTGAATCAAATGGTTCTACTTCAATGGCATCTACCTGTGCTTCTTGTATGTCGCTTATGGCAGCCGGAGTACCGATTAAAAAAATGGTAGCAGGGATTTCCTGTGGATTAGTTACTGGAGAAACAGATGATGATTATGTTTTATTAACGGATATTCAGGGATTGGAAGACTTTTTTGGAGATATGGATTTTAAAGTGACTGGTACGGATGCTGGAATTACTGCAATCCAAATGGATATTAAGATTCATGGTCTGACCAGAGAGATTGTAGAGGGAGCGATTGCAAGATGCAGGGAAGCTAGGATGTTTATTATGGAGCATTGTATGAAACCTGTGATTGCAGAACCTAGAAAAGAGGTTGGACCATATGCACCGAAAATTATACAGGTTTTGATTGATCCAGCTAAAATCGGAGATGTAGTTGGACCAAAAGGAAAGACGATTAATGCAATTATTACAGAAACAGATGTAAAGATTGATATTACAGATGAGGGTGCAGTTTCTGTATGCGGTACAGATCAAAAGCAGATGGAGAGAGCCGTAGAATATATTCAGATGATTACTTCTGATTTTGAGGAGGGAAAATATTATACCGGGAAAGTGGTTAGCATTAAAGATTTTGGTGCATTTCTTGAGTTTGCACCCGGGAAAGAAGGAATGGTGCATATTTCTAAGATTTCGAAAGAACGGATTGAGCGTGTGGAAGATGTGCTGACACTTGGGGATGTGGTAAAAGTAGTTTGCCTTGGAAAAGATAAGATGGGGAGAATTAGTTTTAGTATGAAGGATGTGCGGAATTAAAAAAGAAGGCTGTCGATACCGGAGGCTGGAAGCAGAAGAAAGGTCTGCACCGAGCTCGCTTGCGCTTAGCATTTCCTATTTTCATAGCGGACACATAAGGCACTAAAACACAGCAATACCGTGCCTAAGTGCCAATGAGAAATGATGACCCTCTGCAAACCTTTCTTCTGCTTCCGGCTGTGTATTCCGAAAATTAACCGAGTAGGAAAAAATTTTTCCTTTACTTGTGCGTTGGGTACACATTAGCTTTATTGATAGTTTTTTTGATAAGTGTCTGTGTATGTAAAAAGAGGGCGAGATGACTCGTCCTTTATTTTTGTGTGGTTGATTGTATGGTGATAAGGTAAGATAGGAGAGGAAATGATGGAGATAAAGACATTTGAGATTTCATATCTAAAAGAAACGAAAATGGTTTTAAGAAATGCATTTTTTCATGAAAACAGCAATGATGTTTTTAATGAATGGGAATTTGCGGAAACTGTATTAAAATCAAAGGGATATTTGCCGGAATTATGTGTGATTGCTTTAGACGGAAAAAATGTGATTGGCTATAATGTACTGACTAAAGCAGAAATAGGTGGTCAGTCAGGCTTGGCACTAGGACCTTTAGGAGTAAAAAAGGAATATCAAAATATAGGAGTAGGTTCTGCCCTTGTAAAAGAATGTATTCGAAGAGCAGAAAAATTGGGTTATCCATGGATTGCTTTGTTGGGAGGAAAGTATTATTCCCGATTTGGATTTGAAAGAGGAAAAGTTTATGGGATTACGGTATCAGACAATGAATTTGAGAATGAGCATTTGCAGATAATGTTTTTGGATAAATTGGCGAAAAATAACATTTCTGGGAAGTTGGTTTACTGTGATGCATTTTATGATGCCAATGGGAATTTATTGTAAAGGTTCAGGGGGGACACTGGAAATCAGAAGGAAGTCCTATTTCGGGCTCACTTGCTTCTGATAGGGAATACACAGCCGAAATCCGAAGAAAGGTCTGCGCAGGGTCATCATTTCCCGTCGGCATTTAGGCATGGTACTGCTGTATTTTCGTGCCTTATGTGTCCGCTATGAAAATAGGAAATGCTAAGCGAGAGCGGGCTCGGAGCAGACTTTTCTTCGGATTTTGGCGTCCTCCTCAGCGAAAACTAACTAGAAAATTTTATAGCAAAATTGGATTTATATGGGATTTTTTGGTGCTTTTTTCTATATTTTTCTTTTAAATAAAGGGTGCTTTTATCAATTTTTATCAATTCCTGTCAATTTCTAACTTGCATAAATTTTAATTTTGGATTATAGTTAAAGTAAATACGTCACTATGTGTACGAATATATATGAATATTAGAATATTTATTCGGAATATATTGACGGAGAGTATATCAACGGAAAGAGAGGAAGTTCATGGAATTAGCAACATTTAAGGGTGGAATTCATCCGGCTGAAGGAAAAGAATTGTCAAAAGACAAGCCGATGCGGGAGCTGAAGCCCGGAAAAGAATTGGTTTATCCGGTATCGCAGCATATCGGTGCACCTGCTGTTCCTAACGTGGCAGTGGGGGATTTGGTACAAGTTGGGCAAACGATTGCCGAAGCGGGAGGTTTTATTTCTGCTCCGGTCATTTCTTCCGTATCCGGTAAAGTGAAAAAAATCGAAAACCGGGTTTTGGCGAACGGTAATACTGCACTTTGCATTGTAGTAGAAAATGACGAGCAGTATACAAAAGCACCGAAAGTAGGAGAAAAACGGGATTATCGCAAACTTTCAAAGGAGCAGATTCGCAGTATTGTGAAGGAAGCCGGAATTGTCGGATTAGGGGGTGCAGGATTTCCTACCAATGTTAAATTGACACCGAAAGATGACAACAAAATTGATTTTGTAATTATCAATGGAGCAGAGTGTGAGCCTTATTTAACTTCGGATTATCGGATGCTTTTAGAACAGCCGGAGAGAGTGGTAGAGGGACTGAAAATTGAACTGCAGCTTTTTGAACGAGCACAGGGTATTATTGCGATTGAAAACAATAAACCAGATGCGATTGCAAAGCTAGAACAGTTGACGGCACAGGAATCTAGGATAAAGGTATGTCCGCTGCAGACAAAGTATCCTCAGGGCGGAGAGCGTTTTTTGATCTATGCCGTAACCGGGCGTAAGATTAATTCTTCTATGCTTCCGGCAGATGCAGGGTGTGTAGTAAGTAATGTGGATACGGCAGCAGCAATTCAAATGGCGGTCAGTGAATCGACTCCTTTGATACGGAGAATTATTACAGTAACAGGAAATGCTGTAAAAAATCCTCAGAATTTTATCGTGCCGACCGGGATTTGCTATCAGGATTTGTTAGATGCAGCAGGAGGACTGACTTGTGAACCGGAAAAAATTATCAATGGCGGACCTATGATGGGAAAAGCAATGTTTCGTTTAGATGTGCCAGTAACAAAAAATTCAACGGCACTGCTTGCTTTGACCAAAGACGAGGTTTCCGCTATGGAGCCAAGTGCTTGTATTCGCTGCGGGCGCTGTGTATCGGTTTGTCCGGGGCATATTGTACCGCAGATGCTTTATGAAGTAGCTGTACATGGAGATGCAGAACAGTTTGAAAAATTGAATGGAATGGAATGTTGTGAATGTGGAAGCTGTACATTTATATGTCCTGCCAAAAGAAATTTGACACAGGCGTTTGCTCAGATGCGGGCGACTGTAATGGCAAACCGTAAGAAGAAATAGAGGGAGGAGAGCGATCATGAGTCATATGTTAAATGTATCCTGTGCGCCTCATGTAAGAAGTAAAGATTCTACACACAGCATTATGTTCGATGTAGTAATTGCATTGCTTCCTGCTACGGCATTTGGTATTTTTCATTTTGGATATCGTGCCTTGATTATTATGCTGGTATCCATTGCCGCATGTGTCGGGACAGAATATTTATACCAGCGGGGAATGAAACAAAAGATTACAATAGAGGACGGCAGCGCATTGGTAACAGGAATGTTATTAGGCATGAATCTTTCAGTAGAAGTACCATGGTGGATTCCGCTGCTTGGAGGAATATTTGCTATTTTAGTAGTAAAACAGTTATTTGGTGGATTGGGACAGAATTTTATGAATCCGGCTTTGGCAGCACGCTGTTTTTTGCTGATTTCTTTTGCAGGAAGGATGACAAAATTTTCCTGTGACGGCGTTTCTGGAGCAACACCGCTTGCTTTATTAAAAAATGGAGAGCAAGTAAATGTAACCAATATGTTTTTAGGGTTTATCGGCGGTACGATTGGTGAGGTTTCGGCACTGGCAGTTTTAATTGGTGCAGCGTATTTGGTATGGAAAAAAGTAATCAGTCTTCGGATTCCGCTTACTTATATTGGAACATTTGCTTTATTTGTATTGCTTTTTGGCGGGCATGGTTTGGATTTTTCTTATTTAGGAGCGCAGTTATTTGGAGGCGGTTTAATGTTGGGAGCATTTTTTATGGCAACGGATTATGTTACTAGCCCAATTACTCCAAACGGACAGATTGTATTTGGTGTTATGCTTGGAATTTTAACAGGAATTTTCCGTATCTTTGGTGCTTCTGCAGAAGGAGTTTCTTATGCAATTATCTTCTGCAATATGCTGGTGCCATTGATTGAGCGTATCACCTTGCCAACCGCATTTGGAAAGGAGAAGGCAGGAAATGGAAAATAAGAAAAAAGACACAATGATAAAAGATTCCCTGATTCTCTGTGCCATTACATTGATTGCAGGGCTGCTGCTTGGTGTAATTTATGATATGACAAAAGAGCCGATTGCACAGCGAAAGATTATAGAAAAGCAGAATACATACCGTTCCGTATACGAAACGGCAGTAAGTTTTGAAGAATCCGAAGAACTGGCAGCAAAGGTATCTGCCTGTCAAAGTAATTGGGATGCAAACGGCAGTGAATTTGGTAAGGTAGCGGTTAATGAAGCACTATATGCAAAAGATGCAGATGGTACAGTAATTGGATATATTGTTTCTGCTACTTCAAAAGAAGGCTATGGCGGAGATGTACAGGTTGCAATGGGAATCCGTTTAGATGGCTATATTGAAGGCGTTTCGATTCTGGATATGAATGAAACGGTAGGACTTGGGGCAAGAGCAAAAGAACCGGCATTTCTTTCTCAATATATGAATAAAAGTGTCGACCGGTTTTTGGTGATAACAACGGGAGCTTCTGCTGAAAATGAAATTGATGCAATGACAAGTTCTACGATTACATCAAAGGCAGTTACCAATGCAATCAATGCAGCACTTGCCTTTGTATCGGATTATGCAGAATAAAATATAGAAAAGAGGAACAAAATGAATCGATATTTAGAACGTATTTATAACGGGATTATCAAAGAAAATCCTACTTTTGTTCTGATGCTTGGAATGTGTCCGACATTGGCAGTTACCACTTCAGCAATGAATGGACTTGGTATGGGACTTTCCACAACAGTGGTATTGATTTTATCCAATATGATTATTTCCCTGCTTCGGAAGATTATACCGGACAAAGTAAGAATTCCGGCATTTATTGTAATTGTAGCTTCTTTTGTTACCATGTTGGAACTTTTAATGGAAGCTTATGTCTATGATTTATATCGCTCACTTGGAATTTATATTTCTTTGATCGTAGTAAACTGTATTATTTTAGGACGTGCAGAGGCTTATGCATATAAAAATTCCGTTCTTCTTTCTGCTTGTGACGGAATTGGTATGGGGCTTGGATTTACGATTGGGCTTACTTGTATTGGTGCATTTCGGGAATGGATTGGTTCTGGTACAATATTTGGTGCAGCATTAGCACCGGCTTCTTATGAACCAGTCAGCATTTTTATTATGGCACCGGGTGCGTTTTTTGTACTTGCAGCATTGACGGCACTTCAAAATAAGCTGAAATTAAAGTCTGCTACCAACCAAAAGGGCAGTGATATCTCCTGCGGAGGAAATTGTGCGGCATGTTCTGGAAATACCTGCCGGACAAATCATGAAAAGATTCAGAGCGGGAAGGAAGCAAAATAAAAAGAAAGGCGGAAAGCAGTATGAAAGAATTACTGATTATTTTGATTAGTGCGGCACTGGTAAATAATGTGGTTCTCAGCCAGTTTTTAGGGCTTTGTCCATTTTTGGGCGTATCGAAAAAAGTAGATACTTCTGTTGGAATGGGTGCAGCGGTTATCTTTGTTATTACCATCGCTTCAGCGGTAACCAGTGTGCTTTATACACAGGTATTGGTGCGGTTTCATTTAGAGTATCTGCAGACAATCGTATTTATTTTAGTAATTGCGGCATTGGTGCAGTTTGTAGAAATTGTATTAAAGAAAGTAATGCCCGGACTTTATCAGGCACTTGGTGTTTATCTGCCGTTGATTACAACAAACTGTGCTGTACTGGGTATTGCAATTATCAATGTACAGAAGGAATATGGTATTTTAAAGAGTATTATCAATGGTTTTGGTACAGCAGCAGGTTTTACGATTGCGATTGTAATTCTTGCCGGTATCCGGGAGAGAAACGAGCATAATGATATACCGAAAGCATTTCAGGGTTCTCCGATTCTTTTAATTACAGCCGGACTGATGGCAATGGCGTTTGTTGGATTCTCAGGTGTATTATAAGATAAGAAAGGAGGAAAACAAAAATGAGTGCAATTATGGTTGCTACTGTCGTTGTCGGTGCTACTGGGTTGATTATTGGGCTGGTATTAGGAGTTGCAAATAAAAAGTTTGAAGTAGAAGTGGATGAACGTGAAGTAGCAGTAAGAGGATTTCTTCCCGGAAATAACTGCGGTGGCTGCGGATATGCTGGATGTGACGGTCTGGCGGCTGCGATTGTAAAGGGGGAAGCACCGGTAAACGGATGTCCGGTTGGCGGGGCTTCTGTAGCAGAGCAGATTAGCGGGGTTATGGGAATCAGTGCCGGAGCAAGTGAAAAGCAGGTGGCTTTTGTAAAATGTATTGGAACTTGTGATAAGACGGAGAGAAAATATAATTATTATGGGATTCCAGATTGTAAAGAAGCGGTAATGACACCCGGGCGTGGAGAAAAAAGCTGTGCGTTTGGGTGTTTGGGGTATGGATCTTGTGTAAATGCCTGTCAGTTTGATGCAATTCATGTGATAGATGGGGTGGCTGTTGTGGATAAGGAGAAGTGTGTGGCTTGTGGGAAGTGTGTAGCGGCTTGTCCAAAACAGTTAATTGAATTAGTACCTTATTCGGCGAAGCATTTGGTTCGGTGCAGTTCGAAAGAGAAGGGGAAGGCCGTAAAGGATGCTTGTTCTGTGGGGTGTATTGGATGTACTCTTTGTACAAAGCAGTGCGAGAGTAAGGCTATTACGGTTACGCAGAATATTGCGCATATTGATTATGCGAAGTGTACAAATTGTGGGAAGTGTGCGGAGAAATGTCCGGTTAAGATTATTTCCTGAATTTTTATTCTGGAGGGGGACGCAAGGTTCTGGAACAGTGATCCGCCTGCTGTTCCGGTCTCCAAAAAGCAAGAAGTTCTAAGGCTTCTGCCGATGATGCATCCAACCGGACGAACCGGGGCGCAATTCGCCCGTGTGAAGGGTTTTATCAACCGGATTTTTTGAACACGGGCTAAACACGCCCCTTTTTTTGCATACCCTGCATGGAAGCAGGATATGCAA
>CAJUGZ010000162.1 GCA_910585855.1 uncultured Lachnospiraceae bacterium
GGAAAAATCCATTCCAGATACAAACTTCTTTTCTTTCTCATATACTTCTTTATTATGGGAAAGGTAGCGATTGTATACATATCTACAAGTGCCGATGGTCTGATTGATCTTTTGTATCTGTTCAGGAGTTGGTTTTATTTCCGTCTTGAAGCTCTTGAGCAATTTCCTCATCCTCCTTTATTTGTTTTTTATATTTTCTTAAACCATACAATTTACAGCTAAATACATGCAGAATTGATATCATATCCTGAACCAGTTCTTCCTTTGGTGAAAGTGTTTCGTTATTTACCATTATTATTTTTGCACTGAATTTTTCACAAAATTTCTCGAACCAGTCATATCCAAAACGAATAAACCTGTCTTTACTGGAAATTACCACTGTTTTTATTTTATTCTCCATAACTTCCTCCAGTAATTTATTCCATTTTTTACGGTTATAATTTAACCCGCTTCCAAAATCTTCGATACACTGGTTTACAAGGATTCCTTTTGCATTGCAAAACTGTTTTAAAAATTCAACCTGATTTTTCAAATCATCCTTTTGGTTTTTCGTTGAAACCCTTGCGTAAATAACAATATCTCTTATATCATCCTCTGTTTGTATTCTTTTAAATTGTAAATACTGGTCATAAGTATAATATCTTCTGTCAGTAGGAGTACGATTTGCCTTCAAAATGCCTTCTCTGTCCCAGCACTGTAGTGTTTTAACAGATACGCCTAACAATTCCGCAAAATCTTTTGGCTTATAATTAGTGATATTTGATGTGTTCACAAATAAATCCTCCTTGTTCTTATAAGCACATTTTATCACATATATACCTGTTTATCTATGCTTTTATCAACTTAAATATTCTCCCTAATTTTTCAATGTCTGCATACAAGCAGAAAGAATCTGTTTTTCATCCTGTATTGTCCCTGTTTTAAAATTTATTCTGCAAGCTTCCCCTCTGCTGTTTTTTATCTCTATCTGATCTGCCTGAATAAAGCCTTTTCCTATACTGTAGCCGCTTCCAATCGTAACCTCTCCATTTGCCAAATCCCGAAGTGCATATACCAATAAAGCACATGCCAAATCTGCGTACTCCCCTTCCAATATACTAAAGTGCATCTTTACTTTACCGGCTGTATTTTTCTGACTGAATAGTGCGCCGTTTCTCACTCCGCCTGTAAATTTATCCACTCGAATCCTTGTTCGAATATCGGCTTTATCGTTTTCCTCTTTTTCTCCGATCACTGTATCATAAAAGCAAAACAATCCAGTATTTCCGCTTTCTTCTCTTTCATTTTTTTCCTTTAAAGCTGCTTTTCCGAAAAGCCGGGCAATCCATTCCTCTTCCATTCCTTTATATCGGATAATCATTTCGATTCTGTTTCGAATTGCTCCTTTTAGTGAACTTGCTGGGATAATATACTCCTTCTTTCCGTTTTGTATATTCATATCATCCGGCGCTGAATCTCCATAATCGGTTACAGCAATTCCCTTTACCAGAAGTTCTGTTTCTGTTTCTCCATCCAGATAAAGATCAAATGCACGATTTTTTCCCGCTACCGGAAGTTTGGATAAATCAATTTTCTGATAAGAACTTTCCTCTGCCTCTGACTCCGAAAACCAGCTTTCCCGCCCGGCTTTTTCTTTTAAATTATAATGCTGGTAACGCACTTCCGACAGAGTAAGATAGCCACAACCATTGCTTTTTTGCCCGCCAAACTGCAGATTCCCTTTTTGTACTGCCGAAAGACATCCCAAAAACTTTTGGTGAAACTGCTCATCCTCTCCAAAAAAATACACTGCAAAAGAAAACCCCGCTCCGGCTGCTACATACTGCATATTAAACTTCTGACCGGATTTTTGCTCGCTTCCTTTTATCTTTTCCGCATCAACTGTACCGGAAGCCGAATTTAATTTTATCCTTGGACGAAGTTCGATTTTTACGGTTTCCATCAAAAATCTGCCGTCTGTAAAGCGAATTTTGCTCCCCTGTTCGCTGTCCTCTGAAACATTTGATTTTCCAAATATGTTATCTGCTTCTTCTTTTCCATACTCCCGGCTAAAATATTCCCGAAATACACCTGCCAAACCAGACGCCTGAATAAATGGAACTCGATCTACCGGATGCGTCAGTACCTCTTCTTTATCCCCTCTAGAGCTTCCTATATGCAGAGGTTCTTGGCAGACTGCCTTTATCACATATTTATCAATCTGACTATAGTGTGTTCTCTCCATTGTCATCCTCCTTATTTGCATATCGAATCATCTCAATTAAAAACTGCAGCTTCCAAATCAAAAGTTCTTCCTCTGTAAAAAGTTCCTTTTTTGGGATTCCCATAATACTTTCCTTTTCTTTTAACTCACTTTCTAAAAACTCCTCTGGATTCGATTTCAGCAGTTTTTCTATCAGTTCCTTTACTTCATTTCGTTTTTGCTGGTTAGACTGAATACGCCTTGCTTCATCCTTCTCTACGGCATGTTCTAGATAACTCATCAGCACTTTCTCTGCACGCTTTGGCATAAACTGTAAAGAAGCTGCATAGGATTCGATTGTCCCCATCTGACTGCCTGCCAGCTTGTTCGATAAAATCGGATTTCTTTTGTTTTTCGGATCAACCAAATACTTTTTTCCTGCCTGCTCTAATTTTTCTAAATAGTATCCTTTTGCTGCAATAATAAGCACCTGTTTTTCTTCTTTTATAAATTCTTTTTCTGGCAGATCTGTAAACGCAATTCCCTCTTCTATTTTCTGTTTTTTCTCTAATTTTTCATAATTCTCTAAAATCAATACTCTTCCAAATCCTTCATTTCTTCGAAGCCCGATTCCCTCTTCTGCAATCGCTTCTGCTCGCTCTTTTTCTATTACTCCCTGATAGGTAAGACGAAATACACTGCCCATCTCATACATCAGCATTTCCGGCAGTCTGGCATCCCAAATGCGGTTATAGCCATTATTTTTTAAAACAGAAGTGGCACATACCTCTATCTTTAACTTTTCCACTCCTAACTGTTTTTCAAGTGTCGGAATATCAATTCCTGTTAATTCTCCGTTTTCTTTGCACATAACGGTATTTGACAACAGATAGAGATAGCAGCTTCCCTCTTTTGCCTGCTGTATTCTATACGATTGATAAGGAAATTCCTGCACGATTTCTTTTTTTATCATTCTGCACTTCCCCATTCCAGCAGAACGCCCGTTTCCAAGTACAATCGTATCCCGCAATGCGGAATTAATGGTATCACATAATTCTGGTTTCTTTACAATAATATAGCCGCAAAACATTTGATCCTTTATCATATACTGACCTCGGAACATATTTTTTTCCTGTTCCTTATTCCCCATACTGATTCTTAGATCACTGCCTAACGCTACATTGGAAAAATAAATTTTTTCTTTGCTCATATAACAATATCTTCCCAATGAAGCCCTTTTCCAGCCACTGATATCTTCTTTCAGTACATTTTTCATTTTTGTATCTTTACTTTGCTTTTTATCCTCATAAAAGCCTTTTGGAGAAGGGATTAATTCAATTCCTTCCGATTGGTTTTCTTTTGATTGTACTTCTTTTACCCGCTTTATCGGATAAGCATTGAGATAAGAAACCTGATCGGAAAAAAGTTCCCACCGAAGCTGCTTCCACGTGTCCGGCTCTGATTTTTCTAATTTTTCCGCCAATGCAGAAATCACTACTCCACGTATTGTCATCCCGGGAATATAAGTAAGTGTATCCATCTGTCCGCTTTGACTGGTACTGTTATCTGTAATACGAAGTGGTTCTATATTTTTCAATATGTATCTGATATATGGCATATTATCTTTTTCCCTCCTGTACCTGTTCCAGTTTTACCTGACCAAATCCTCTGTTTCTCATAGTTCCTAACCACTTTATAGAAGATAAAACCTGTTTTACCAGTTCCTTATCCTCCTCTCTGCAGTCTATCATTCCGTAAAAAATCAAACCCTTTTTCAGGCAGCGGCAGCTTCTTAACGATCCTTCTTTTACCATACCGTTTTTCTCTATTGCCGTAAATGTCCGCAGATAGGAAAATGTTCGCAATATTGCTTCTTTATCTGCTCCAATTTCCTGCTTTACCAGCTTTTTTACCGTATCCGACAGAGTAAAACTGCCAAATCGAATCTTCCCTTCGTCAGTCAGATTGTGATCACCGCTTTCTCCCAGCATACGAACTATCATGGATTTGCTCTCTTCTGCTGATTTTTCCTGCCAGCTCAATAAATTTTCTAATTCTTCACGAAATATTCCCTTTAAAGAAGTGGCTTTATAGTATGGAAATCCATCCTCATCCGTCAAAACTGAAATATCTTCTCCCCCCGGAATACTGATTCCATTTCCAAATATGGTATCGGAAAGTAATGTCATTTTAATTTTCACGTTTTCTCCCCCCTATTCTTCGATTGCAAGAAACGTATCCAACAATTCTATCGCATCAAAATACAAACACCGCTTTTTCTTATCCGCAGTTTGAATAAATGTTTTTCTCTCCAAATGAGAACCGCTGCCTATCTTTACTTTGCTGTAGTCAATTTCTGTAAAAATATCCTGATAACCCAGCAGTTCCATATCATTCATCTGTTTTGTTTTCATATAATGAGCAGCCGCAGTTTCTCCTTCTTTTAGATACTGCCGAAATTCCTTTAATTTTCCTCTGGCATAATTAATATCGCCCGTCTGCATCTGCTGCATTAATTTTTTAAATTTCGAATACCTTCGAATTTCTTCTTTCTCTAACAGCCCTTTTGGATCGGATAAAATATATGGTCGAAGTTCTAAACGCTGCGGTTCTTCTTCTTTTTCTATTGTCTGATACATCTGGCGAATCTCTTCTAACCCGTCTTTCATCTCTCCATATTCAATATGCCAGTCTATTGCACAAACATTGGCACATATCTCTGCACTGTCTATTTCTTCTTTTTTCGATCCGTCTTCCGATACAGGATGCAGTTCAGCATAAGTAGAAGCAATAAAACGCTTTGCATTGCTGCATAACTCTTCTGCTAATTCATATGCCCGATAAAACGGATACTTTTGATGCACAATCGCCACTCCTGCACAGGCAGCATAGCTCTGCTTATCCTGCATATTTCGTTTTTTCGCCAATTTTTCTATAAAAATTCTTGCACATTCCAGTCCAATTCGCCCTTCTGCAATAAAACAAATATCATCTCCTGCCGTAATCACCCTCCGAATCGGAAAATAATATTCGGAAGAATCTTTGACCAAATTTAACTTTAATTTCCCTTTTCTCAGCCGTTCTGCCACTTCCTCCGTCATTTCTTTATAGGCTGCTTTAAACTGCTCATCAATAGAACAGCTAAAGCAATAAAAGGCTTTCCGATACTCTTCCCAACTCTTTCCTTCCAATGATTTTCGAAGATTTTCTACCCGCTTTCCCATACTGTTTCCATCAATATGTACAACCGCAATAAAGTTTGATTTATTTTTATCGCCTCCAAGCTGCTCTAAAGTCAACGGGGCTTTAAACCCTTCCGGCATCCATTCTCTATCCAGTTTCTTTTCCTTTTCCGGCTTTTCTTTTTCTGATTTCTCCTTAAAATTTCTTTCCTCAATTCCAAATGTTCTTTGATGAAAGGAAGCACCTCTTCTGGACTTTTTCTTTTCCAGTTCCTGTGAAAGCCGCTTTAAGTCCTCTCCTCCTATTTCCTGTTCACACTCCAATAACTTTGCAAACATCTCTAAATTCGGATAATCTTTATGAATTTGAAGCGTCACTCTCCATACAAACTCCTTTGCCTGATCCTTTGAATCAAATACCAGTATAGTATGACCGCCTCCTGCATAGACTAAATTATTTTCTTCTTTATAAATAGAAGCATCCCCGATTACTTCCTGAAAAAAGTCCGAATCCGTCACCCATGCAATTACTGCAGAATTTGCAACATTATCTTTTAATTTATTACTTGAAAAAATAAATGCCTGTTTCTGAGATACTTCCAGAATTACTAAGTATTTCTTTTCCATATCTTCTCCTCTTTCTGTGTATTTTCACACGATTCTATTTTTTATTTTCTATTATCCTACTTCTGTTACTCTATATTTTCCAAAACCAAATCTGGTATTTTTGCCAATATGAGTAATCTCCCCTGCCAGCAAATAATCCAGCATTTCTTCTGTAATCTGTTCTAATTTAATTTCCCCTGCAATTCCTTTTAACGGCATATGCTGTTTTGTCCTTGAAGAATACCTCTGTGTATCATATGTTATTATTTTTTGTTCTGCAATAACAGGAAAACAATCTAAAAACTTTTTTTCGCTTTCCTCTCTGCCCTCAAAACATTCCAACATATAAATTCTTCTTGCCACACTATTTAAAATTGCCCTGCTGTCAAATTCTTTAATAAATTCACTTTTATATTTTACTGCAAGAGGGCTGCTGAAAATAATTTTACAAGTCTGTTCAAAATAATCTGCTTTTATCTGTTGCTTTCGTTCCTCTACATAGTCCCCTAACAGTTCAATCAAATAATTTTTATAATAAATCGAACCATCCTCCAAAATCGCCTTTCCTCGACGATTTTGAATTTTTTCTATTTGATACTTTGCCCGCTTCTCCCCAATCCCACATTGCCCCAGCAGATGAACCGCCTGTACAACTGGATTTAGATAAGCAATAATATTTCCAAACAGTGTCAGAGAAAAATACAGCCGTTCTCCCTGCCGATAAGAGGTTTTCTTTCCCTCTGCACTGATCACATATCCCATACTCTCTCCGGTTGTTACAAAATCCGGCTTTTTCTTATATTTTGCATACATAAAATTCTGCATAATACAAGAATCTGTAAAATCGCAAGTGTCGCACTTTGCATCCCGAATACAATACTGTTTTAAAAGCATATCCCCGATTCCGCCTCGAATCACTACTTCTTTTCGCTCTGGAAGTACAACATCCTCCTGCATAAGCAGTGTAAAATTCAAAACAGAAAAACGAATCTGAAAATTTTTTTCCTCCTGCATCCCTACTCCCATCCATTTTCCTTTATAACTTGGTAAATTTTATCTAAAAAGTCATCATATCTTGTTCTATAATAGCTTACTCTTCTACTATCCTCCTTTAAAGTTTCACCAATTTCTTTATCTGTAAATTTAAACTTTTCCCTTAAAAAATTATAATAAATACCATACAAAATATCCAATTTCTCAGGCTCACTTTCAACTGCCCTTTTAATATAATCCATCTGAAATCCTTGATTCATATAAAATTTTTCCTGCTTCTTTAGAATATCATAAATCTCTTTATCACCTGCCGGATATGCTATAAAACGATAACATCCTTTACATCTCTCTTCTTTTCTAGTATCATCTTCATCTTCTACATGTTCCAATTTTAAACACTTCAAAATAGAACATGTAAAAAACGCCCGAAAAAATTGCATTTTCCTTACTTTTCCCTTTTCTCCTTTACAAGATGCCTCCTGTATTTCAAAAGCCTTTATTAAAAAATCCAAATACTTTTCTGCCTCTTTCTTATTCTCCTCTTCTACTAAAAATGCTTCTGGCGTTTTATAACCTTCACTTCCTACTATATCCGTTACATATTCTGAAACATCTACCTTACCTTCCTCTTCACTAAAAAGTTCATAACGAAAATATGGCAAATAATCTTCCATTTCTATTACCTGCTTAATTAAACTTTCTGAATATCCTTTCTCTATGTATAATTTTTTAAAATTCTCATGAATAACTTTATTACTTTGATTTTTCTGCTTCTGTTCTTGCTTATAATTTCTATATCGTCCAAATAAATTAATGGTTTTCTTTACTGTTTCAAATTCCGATTTATTTTTTGCCGGCTTCTTTGCATTTATCTTTAAATTTTTTCTTCTGCTCAAACCCATTCCCATCAATTCTTCTCTTAAACAACTGCCCTTTCCTTCTAATCCGGCAAGCTGCTTATACTTCTTTTTTAATTTTCTTAAAAATGGTGTTTCTTCTTTATATTGATACTCTTCAATCGCTTGAATTAATGCTAATGTATATACATTAAATCTATCTGACGCCAAACTATCATTTTCTGTTGTATCTACTCGGCAATTAAAAATTTTTAAGCTGTTTTTACCAAATAAAAGCTTTGCAAGTTCAATATACCAATATTCATACTCTTTCTGTTGCTGAAAAAGACTCCATCGTTCCTCTTTTGGAGTTATCTCAATTACAGGTAAAATATCCTTTAACATATTTTCCGCTTGTTCTGTTTTCTTTTTTTGCTCTTCTTCTCTTACATTTTCTTCTTGTAGTATATCATTAACCATCTTATTTCCCTCCACATTATCTTAATAACTGTTCAAGACTTGACAATGGATCATTAAAATCCATTTCATAAAGCTGATTAATTACTCCTCCAAGTTCCATCAATATAGACATATCATAAATTTTCGCTTCTTCTTTTTTCGCTTTTCCATCTACCCTTGGAATTTCACCATAATAAATTCCATCTACTTCCACATCAGAAAGCAGTTTATCAATCAAACTTAATGCAGTAGTAATCACAACAGAAATTGGTTTTGTACCAAATGTTACACAAGCCCGGATTTCCGAATGATTTGGAATTGCCCGAATTAAATCCATAAAAACCTGTTCTATTGTATCATTATTTTGATTTTCCGGCATTTCTACTACTTTTATCTGTTCCTCACCAATCCCAAGCTCTTTTAACTCTCCTAAAAAATATTGATAATTATCCGCAACATCCTGATTCTTAAATCGAACAGCAATAACCTCAATCTCCTCTTTCCTATCCAAATGCTCTGCAATTACCGGCACAATCGGAAAAGAAGTTTCCCGCTCCTTTTCCAAAAACTGAAATCCTACCGGATGATAAACCAACTTCTCTAATCCATTCCTTGCTTGTAACGAAATCACTGTAATAAACACCTTTTTCACTTCTGCTATTCCTCCTATTTTTTTATACTATATAATTTATTTTTTCACTTACCATATTTTTATTTTCAGCATCCCCCCTTTCTTTTCTATATTTTTCATCATATCTCATTTCTTGATTTCTCTGTTTCTCTTACTTCCAAACCAAAATATTCAATAAAATAAGGCATAATATAATTTAAATACTTTACTAACCCCATAAAAGCTTCATTTCTTTTTCTAGCATACAATACTCGATTTACTGGTACTTTTGATTTACAAGCCATATAACAAATCGCCGAATAATTTCTCGTAAATGCATATTCTCGTTTTCCATTCGGAAGTTCTAAGTAATAATCTAATTTTCTCTCTTTTTTATCTGACTTTTGTGCCACCAAATAAATATTATTATTCACACTTTTCTTCGCCATATCAGTATCCTCTCTTTCTCTTTTTCTACTTATTACTTAGGAACTCTTTTCTCAAAAGTCACACTTTTTTTAACAATTTTTATTTTTTTCTTCTGTTACTTTCATTAATCTACTTATTATTCCAAAAAATCATTTTTTCCTTCTCTATTTTATTTTATTCTCCAAACAAAAGCAATATCAATCCATACTTTTACTACATATTTTCACCATAAACTGCATCACAACAATACAACTTCAAAGCTTATAAAATCAGCTGGAATCGAAAGGAAGGTCTATGCAGGGTCATCATTTCCCGTCGGCACTTAGACACTGTATTGC
>CAJUGZ010000163.1 GCA_910585855.1 uncultured Lachnospiraceae bacterium
AGAAGTCTTAGAACTTCTTACTTTTTGGAAACCGGAACAGCAGTCTGCCTAGGGGGTTCACATCTAGCGTCCCCCTCTATCTGGCGTCCCCTCCCAAAAACTCAAAGATTAATCCTAACCAACTGCTCCGTCACATACCCCTCCATATACTCCCTTAACTTCCCATTTTCCCCACTCTCCAAAAAAGGATCTTCCTCTAAAATCATCCCCGCCGCCTCCGCTGCCTCCTTTAAAATTTTAGCATCCGTAAAAATATCCCCCATTTTAAATTCCATCACCCCACTTTGCCTGACTCCAAAAAAATCCCCCGGTCCTCGAAGTTTTAAGTCTTCTCCTGCTATAAAAAATCCGTCATTCGACTGATTTAAAATTTCTAATCGCTTTTGTGTATCCTTATTTTTTGACGCAGATACAAAAATACAATAAGACTGATGGATTCCCCGTCCCACTCGCCCCCGAAGCTGATGAAGCTGTGCCAGCCCAAACCGCTCTGCATTTTCCACCATAATTACACTGGCATTAGGTACATTTACTCCAACTTCAACTACCGTAGTAGCCACCAATACCTGAATCTGATTTGCCGCAAACTGTTCCATAATTGTATTTTTCTCTTTCGCTTTCATTCTCCCATGCAGATATGCAATCCGAACATCGGAAGACAAATTCTTTTGCAGCACCTGCGCATACCCAATCACATTTTCTGCTTCAATCTGCTCATTTTCCTCTATCATCGGACAAATCACATAAATCTGCCTTCCCTTTTCCATCTCTTTTTCAATAAAACGATAAGCCTTCTGTCTATAACTGGTATCCACCACACAGTTTTTAATAGGAAGCCGATTTGCCGGAAGCTCGTCAATCACCGAAATATCCAAATCTCCATATAAAATAATTGCCAATGTACGGGGAATCGGTGTAGCGGACATTACTAATACATGAACAGCCGCCATTTCCTCCTTTGTTTTTCCTCCCTTTCCAGCCAATTCCTCCCTCTGTCTTACTCCAAACCGATGCTGTTCATCTGTAATCACAAGTGCCAGTCTATCATAAACTACCTTTTCCTGAATCAAAGCATGTGTCCCTATTATAATATCTGCCTGATGAGAAGCAATTTCTTCATATGCCGTCTTTTTCTCTTTTGCCGTCATCGATCCAATCAGCAAAATTACTCTTTTTTTCACCCCATACTTTGAAAATAACTCTGTCATAGACTGGTAATGCTGTTTGGCAAGCACCTCTGTAGGCACCATAAGTGCGCCCTGATACCCATGACAAGCCGTTTCTAACAATGCCAAAACAGCAATAATCGTCTTTCCCGATCCTACATCCCCCTGTACTAATCGATTCATTGCCTGACTGCCCTGCAAATCCTTTTGTATCTCCTGCCAGACCTTCCTTTGCGCATTTGTAAGACAATAGGGCAAAGCAGCAATAAAATCCTCTGTTTCCGCAACCGGTTTCATAACAAAATGATTCTTTGTTCGAATATTTTCCTCTTTCAGCATCCGAAGTGCCAATACAAAAGTAAAAAACTCTTCAAATACAACCTGTCTTCTTGCATTTTTATAAGTTTCCATATCCTTTGGAAAATGAATCTGCTCTAATACAGACGAAAATGAATCCAGTTGATACGTCTTTCGAACTACTTCCGGCAAATACTCCTTTTCCATTCGCTTTCCCTCTAAAGCCTGTTTTACTGCCTTAATCACAGCATGATTAGAAAGCCCAGACGTCAAACCATAAATAGGCTGCATCACCTGAATCAGTGTTTCATACTGTCCCAATGTAAACATATTCGGATGTTCCATTACCAAACGTCCATTCTTCTTTCTAATCCGCCCCCGAAACACATATCGGCTGCCGGGCAAAAGCGTTTTTACCAAAAAAGGCATATTATACCAAGTAAGAACCAAAACCCCAGATTCATCCCGAATCATGGTCGTAACAATCTGAAGATTTCCACTCTCTTTTTTCTCAGGTGTCCTTATCACCATCCCCTCCACCGCAGCAATTCCCTCCGAAACCATTCCAATCTTTACAGGCTCTTTAAAAATATCATAATTCCGTGGATAATACGTAAGTAGATCCTCTACTGTTTCAACCCCAATTTTCGCATACAATTTTGCTGTCTTCGTTCCAATCCCCTTCAAAGAAGAAATAGGCGTTCCCATCTTATCACACTCCTTCCAATCCAAATCTCTTACCATTTGTTATCATTTTTTTAGTCTGGCGTACACAGCCGAATGACGTTCTATGCAGCTCATTATTCCCCCTCAGCACATCACACTACAGCAAACATCTTATTATTCATTACCATTTTTTCGGTCTGGAGTACACAGCCGAAAGCCAAATGGTGTTCTATGCAGGGTCATCATTTTCCACCGGCACTTAGACGCTGTGTTGCTGTATTTTAGCGTCTTAGTATCCGCTATGAAAATAGGAAATGCTAACGCAAGCGGGCTCGGAATAGAATACCATTTGGCTTTCAGCGTCCCACATGAACGAAAAAAGGCAGCCTCCTGCTGCCATTTTTCTCCCAACCAATTATTCCACAGATATAATATAATAATAAATCGGCTGCCCCCCAGCCTGCAGCTCCACCTCACACCCAGAATAAACCTTTCTCACTTTCTCTGCCAACTTCTCTGCCACATCCTGTGCAATATCTGCTCCATAATAAATACTAATCAGCTCCGCATCCTCTTCCATCATTCCTGCAATCATCTCCAAAGCAACTGATTCCACTTCCTTTCCAACAGAAAGAATCGTATGATCTCCAAGCCCCATAATATCATTTTCTTTAATCTCTTTATCATCAATCACTGTATTTCGAACCGCATAAGTCACCTGACCTGTTTTTACACGTTTCATCTCTTTTATCATAGATTCCAAATTCTCTTCCGGTGTCTTATCTGTCATATAATTGATAACAGCCGTAATTCCCTGCGGTATCGTCTTAGAAGGAACTACCAAAATCTTTTTATCTTCTACCAGATAAGTTGCCTGCTGTGCTGCAAGAATAATATTAGAATTATTTGGTAAAATAAATACCGTATCTGCATTAACCTTAGCAATCGCTTCTATCATATCTTCCGTACTAGGATTCATCGTCTGTCCGCCCGGAATCAAATAATCCACTCCAAGCCCCTGAAAGATCGCATCTAACCCCTCTCCCACTGACACCGCAATAAATCCGACTGCCTTTCTAGGCTCTGCCGTATTTTGTTTCTCCTGCACAGTCTTTATCTGTTCTTTTTGCTTTTTATTAGCATCCTTAATCAGTTTCTCTTGATGTTCTTCTCTCATATTATCGATCTTTATCTTACTAAGTGCCCCATAGGACAATGCCTTTTCAATCGCCTGCCCGGGATGATTGGTATGCACATGCACCTTTACCACTTCATCATCCGAAACAACGACAACACAATCTCCAATCGAACTAAAAAATCCTTTTAACTCCTGTTCCTTTGCCGAAGTAAACTCCTGTTCTGCCATAAGAATAAATTCTGTACAATACCCAAATGTAATCTCAGTTTCTTCCGATTTCTGAATCCGTACTTCAGCTTGACTATCCGTCTTTTCTTCCAGCGAAAAGTCCACTTCTTTGCCTAAGAACGCATCCTGCATCCCCTTTAAAACCTGCATCAGTCCCTGCCCGCCAGAATCTACCACCCCTGCCTGTTTCAGCACAGGAAGCATCTCCGGTGTTCTTGCCAATACTTCATCCCCATTTGCCAAAATCTGTTCCATAAACTCTGCCAAATCCGGCGTCACATCCGCAATCTCTGCTGCCTTCTCTGAAATTCCCCTCGCTACTGAAAGAATCGTCCCTTCCTTTGGCTTCATAACTGCTTTATAAGCCGTTTCCGTAGCCCGGGTCAAAGCTTCTGCCAAAACAACAGAATCTAACACATCCTCCTGTGTTTTAATTACCTTTGTAAATCCTCTAAACAACTGAGAAAGAATAACTCCCGAATTTCCTCTTGCCCCCCGCAGAGAACCAGAAGAAATTGCTTTTGCCAAAGTTTCAAATGTCACGGTTTCCAAAGCGTCCACTTCTTTGGCAGCCGCCATAATTGTAAGCGTCATATTTGTACCAGTATCTCCGTCCGGCACAGGAAATACATTTAATTCATTAATCCATTCTTTTTTTGCTTCCAGATTCTTAGCACCTGCCAAAAACATCTTCTGGAGCATTTTTGCATCTATCGTAGTAACTGACACAATAAGTTCCTCCTATATTCACCTAATCAATAACACGGACACCTTCCACAAAAATATTGATCTTCTCTACTTCCATTCCGGTGAATTCTTCTACTTTATATTTTACATTATGAATCAAATTATCCGCAACGGCAGATATACTTACACCATATACTACAATCACATGAAAATCAATCGCAATCTTATTCTCCCGCAGTGTCACAGTAATTCCCTGTGTTAGATTATCTCCCAATAAAAGCCTGACAAACCCGTCTTTCATACTGACAGAAGCCATTCCAACAATACCAAAACATTCCACTGCCAATGTTCCGGCATATTTCGCTATAACACCTAAATCAATCGTAATTTCTCCTAGCTGAGTGCTCATACGACCTTTCATACGAATACCTCCAATTCTTAACCCAATCCACTATTCTGTTTTCATTATAACCGCTTTTCTCAAAAAAAGAAACAATATTTTATAATTTCTTCAATAAAGTCTTTTGAAATTTGATAGTGGATTGATGTTGTAGGATTTTCCAAATAAGGAACAACAGATTTAAAAACGGCAGACAACCTAATCCTTTCCTTTTTCCCTTTACCTGCAAATTCATAGAACAATTAGAAAGGCTTCTGTGAAAACACTTAAAATTTTTTGTATATCCTGCTTCCATGCAAGATATTCTTTACTTTATTGCAAGGATTTTTGCGACATTCCAAAATTTTAATGCCCTCTATTTTCGGGCTATTCTTTACTTTTATTCTCTTTTTCGGATCTAATCAGAGAGTTTCAATACCCTCTATTTTCGGGCTATTCTTTACTGGGAGGTGGTAGCAATGATTACGATTAAGCGTTTCAATACCCTCTATTTTCGGGCTATTCTTTACTACTACTGCCTGTTTTTTCGTTTTCTTCAGAGTTTCAATACCCTCTATTTTCGGGCTATTCTTTACTTGAGCAACGCTTTGTTTATGCTGTACTTAAGTTTCAATACCCTCTATTTTCGGGCTATTCTTTACTCGACAACGGTGTACAATTCATCCACCTGAAGTTTCAATACCCTCTATTTTCGGGCTATTCTTTACTCCGAAAAATAATAAAATGCTCAATGTATGAGTTTCAATACCCTCTATTTTCGGGCTATTCTTTACTTATGTTAAAAAAATATGTAAATTTAGAAGTGTTTCAATACCCTCTATTTTCGGGCTATTCTTTACTTAAAAAAGAAAGGATGTAATTTTGAAATGGGTTTCAATACCCTCTATTTTCGGGCTATTCTTTACTGCAGTACATAGGCGTTAAGGATAAGAACGGGTTTCAATACCCTCTATTTTCGGGCTATTCTTTACTAGCGAGCCGCTGCGAGGCATTGCCTCGGCAGTTTCAATACCCTCTATTTTCGGGCTATTCTTTACTAAGTAATTACACAGGGAACAAGCGAACTGTGTTTCAATACCCTCTATTTTCGGGCTATTCTTTACTCATATGGGCAAACTGGTGGGATTCCATTGGGTTTCAATACCCTCTATTTTCGGGCTATTCTTTACTTCATTAAAAGAAGCATTTGAATCATGGGGGGTTTCAATACCCTCTATTTTCGGGCTATTCTTTACTCCGGGCATCAAATTCCCGGTGGTAAAGTCCGTTTCAATACCCTCTATTTTCGGGCTATTCTTTACTATTTCAGTCGAGAGATTCATAGATGCAGAAGTTTCAATACCCTCTATTTTCGGGCTATTCTTTACTTTTTATAAGTTCAATAACAGGATTGGGTGGTTTCAATACCCTCTATTTTCGGGCTATTCTTTACTTAAAAAATATGCTGAAAAATTATTTGAAGAGTTTCAATACCCTCTATTTTCGGGCTATTCTTTACTTCATGGTGCTATATGAGTAAAGAAGAATACGTTTCAATACCCTCTATTTTCGGGCTATTCTTTACTTCACGGCTTCTTTACATTCTAAATCTTTGAGTTTCAATACCCTCTATTTTCGGGCTATTCTTTACTTTAAGAGTAAATTTAGAGAAAGGGGGTTTAGTTTCAATACCCTCTATTTTCGGGCTATTCTTTACTGGTAGGGGATTATCAAATTGTTTATAAAAAGTTTCAATACCCTCTATTTTCGGGCTATTCTTTACTTGTAAATAGTTTAATACACCCCTCGACTACGTTTCAATACCCTCTATTTTCGGGCTATTCTTTACTGCATAGTACCGGTTTGCGTGGGTATCCCCTGTTTCAATACCCTCTATTTTCGGGCTATTCTTTACTGATTGGAGGAAGATAAAAATATGAAGTATAGTTTCAATACCCTCTATTTTCGGGCTATTCTTTACTTTTATCACTACTTCAAAAATTCAAGCCCAAGTTTCAATACCCTCTATTTTCGGGCTATTCTTTACTCTCAAAGTCTAATTCTAAACTCCCTAAAGTGTTTCAATACCCTCTATTTTCGGGCTATTCTTTACTACATATCTATTGTTGATAGATTTATTGCAGTTTCAATACCCTCTATTTTCGGGCTATTCTTTACTCATTGGCAGACCTCCAAAATACAAAAATGTGTTTCAATACCCTCTATTTTCGGGCTATTCTTTACTTTGGCAGAGGAATTTGTAATTTCTCAGTTGGTTTCAATACCCTCTATTTTCGGGCTATTCTTTACTTAATGAAGTCCGTGATTTGTCGACAAATATGTTTCAATACCCTCTATTTTCGGGCTATTCTTTACTTCGGGAAGTTACAGATCGCATATGCTGGCAGTTTCAATACCCTCTATTTTCGGGCTATTCTTTACTAAAAAAGAATTTTGGTTAAATATCATTGAGTTTCAATACCCTCTATTTTCGGGCTATTCTTTACTTCCTCTCTGCTCTTGTCAAAGGCTTCTCTGTTTCAATACCCTCTATTTTCGGGCTATTCTTTACTATCAAAAATAGCCGATCAAGCTGGAATTACGTTTCAATACCCTCTATTTTCGGGCTATTCTTTACTCAAAATGTGCCGCAGAACGCACCACAATCTGTTTCAATACCCTCTATTTTCGGGCTATTCTTTACTAAAAAATTTTTTAAGGTGGAAGAGAGTGGGTTTCAATACCCTCTATTTTCGGGCTATTCTTTACTAGTTGGAACGCTATCGACATCACAAATTTAGTTTCAATACCCTCTATTTTCGGGCTATTCTTTACTACAAACACTTCACAGCAAGTGCTTAATTATGTTTCAATACCCTCTATTTTCGGGCTATTCTTTACTATATGCTTGGTAATAGGAAATCTATTTACAGTTTCAATACCCTCTATTTTCGGGCTATTCTTTACTACTTAGGAGGGTGTTTGTGTGTAAGAAGTGTTTCAATACCCTCTATTTTCGGGCTATTCTTTACTCCGTAGCATCAAAGCAAGCATCGGATTTGGTTTCAATACCCTCTATTTTCGGGCTATTCTTTACTGGAGCATAAGGAAGGGAGGAATTAACGTGGGTTTCAATACCCTCTATTTTCGGGCTATTCTTTACTGTTTGGGTTTCCGCCTATAACATCAATCATGTTTCAATACCCTCTATTTTCGGGCTATTCTTTACTAAACGACAAATCCAGTGAAAGCAAGTTTCTGTTTCAATACCCTCTATTTTCGGGCTATTCTTTACTAGACGAAGGGGCAGCAGAAGAAAATATAAGTTTCAATACCCTCTATTTTCGGGCTATTCTTTACTGAAAGGAATTTTAAATATCATCAACACAATGTTTCAATACCCTCTATTTTCGGGCTATTCTTTACTGGATGGGATGTTTTATGATACTTGGAATAGGTTTCAATACCCTCTATTTTCGGGCTATTCTTTACTAAATCGGGACGTGTCAGGGATTCGCTTATGTTTCAATACCCTCTATTTTCGGGCTATTCTTTACTGCGTGACATCACCCGCCGCCTACTCTCCGCGTTTCAATACCCTCTATTTTCGGGCTATTCTTTACTGCCGGACATTGTTTTCATGGTCGAATGAAAGTTTCAATACCCTCTATTTTCGGGCTATTCTTTACTTGGTGGTAGTGCGAACAATACTCACATTGGGTTTCAATACCCTCTATTTTCGGGCTATTCTTTACTGGATACTATAAACTCCAACACACAAATCCTCATATTTACAACATATTTCGCAAACTACTTCTCAATTTATTTTTATATATTTCTCCTTTTCTTCTTAAAATAATTCCTACTATTTCCTATTTTTTTATTTTTCCTATTATATCCCATATTATTATCAAAATCAATATAATTATTTCCTATTTTTTAATTTTTTCCCTATTTATCGTATTTCTTTCTAAATACACCCCAAATTAACACTTATCCTTTCTTTTTATTTTATCCTCCAACATCTTTCTAAAATTTCAATCCTCCCTCCAGTTTTCATATTCTTTTTACTTCTATAAAGCATCTTTTTCCACCAAACACCAAAAATAGTTCCTTCAATAACAGCAAAAATCATCTGTTATTACAAAACAGATTTCTAAAAAATTTGGATGTAATTCTTTTTTGTTTCGGAGTCAAGAAACAGCCAGATTTCGGAATGATTGGGGTACTGCAGTGACTTCGGAAAAAAGCCAGAAGCTCTTAGGCTTCTTTTTAAAACCTAAGATTTTTTGCATATCCTGCTTCCATGCAGGGTATGCAAAAAAAGGGGCGTGTTTAGCCCGTATTCTAGAAAGGACGCACCTTACGGCTGATGTTATCTTCCTTATATCAGTCATGTTTCGGCTGTTCTACGGGCGAATTGCGCTCCGGTTCGTCCGGTTGGATGCACCTATATCAAGAAGCCTTAGAACTTCCAGCTTTTTGGAGATCGGAACAGCAGTATCCCAACCGTTCCGAAATCTAGTGTCCACAACGCCCGTAACATCCAGCGTCCACCCCCTACAACTCCTTAAAATACCGCAAAGTAGTTTTCAGCTCCTCCACAATCTCCCCATTATTATTTTCAATCATCCGATACCGTGCCTCTAATTCCTTTAACTTCTTCTGCTTATTCCGATTATACCTAAAAAACGCTTCTTCAAAAATAGGCTGCTGCACCACTTTATCCCGTATCTCCTGAGCAAACGGACACCAAGTAGCCATCATTTCCCGTGACACCTTATTTAACCGCACCGATCCCTGTGATTCGCTTTTTACCCAAGCCAAATAATCCATCGCAAAAACTTCCCGAGTATTCCCCTTTCCCTTTTGAATCTGCACCTTCAGCTTTTCCTTTCTATCCTCAGAAAGATTTCGATTTTTCTTATAAAACTGAATATAATCACAATACTCCGATGTTAAAGACTTCTCTGTAATGTCATTCCATGCCATCCCCTGTACCGTTCGGCAAAGTTCCCAGCGGAAGCGAGCCACTGCCTTTATCATATCC
>CAJUGZ010000164.1 GCA_910585855.1 uncultured Lachnospiraceae bacterium
TATCCTGCTTCCATGCAGGGTATGCAAAAAAAGGGGCGTGTTTAGCCCGGATGATGGGGAAGGGAATGTTTTATGGCTGATAAAATCTTTCCTTACATTTGTTGGGTTTCGGCTGTGGTGAGGGCGAATTGCGCCCCGGTTCGTCCGGTTGGATGTGCTTAGATACAGAAGCCTTAGACTTTCTTACCGTTCGGAGAGCGGAGCAAGCAAAGAAAAGGAGCAAACCGCCTCTTGCGTCCGGTGAAAGCAATTTCTTTTCCGTCAACCTATTTTTAAAAGCCTAATTAAGGAAAATGTAAAAATAAGGTTGTGGAAAACGGGAATTGGTGATAAACTATTAAGAGGAAGAAAGAGAGATCGGGGAAATTGTTAAACAAAAAATAGAAGGGGAATCCGGGAAAATTGTTTTTGTGGCAGTTTAAAAAATGGAAGGTGAGAGGTAAAATTAATTATGAGAAAGAGATTATGTGTAGCATTGTGCGCAGCTACTGTGCTTTTGACAGGTTGTGGAGCAGTGGAATTGACGGATAGGGAAAGTGATTTGATAGCAGAGTATGCAGCTACTGTTTTGTTAAAACATTCTGCTACTTATCAGCCGAAACTTCAGGATTATGTAGTGGAAGTGGAAACAACAACGATTAGTTCTACTTTGCCTTCGCCGGATTTATCTGAAACACAGAGCGGACAGACAGGGCAAAATAAACCAAATGCATCTGTTTCTACAGAAGCACCTGCAAAGAGTCTGCCAGAGGCTTTAGGAATTGCACAGGATGGTTTTGGGATAGAATATGCAGGATATGAAGTGGTTCAAAAGTATACGGATGCAAGACCGCCTCAGTTGTCGATACAGGTGAAAGATAGTAATCAGAGGTATCTGGTTTTAAAGTTTCAGATTACGAATCAGTCAGAGGAAGAAAAAGAATGTGATATTTTGTCAAAAAAGAGAAGTTATCGGTGCAGAGTGAATGATACGGAACGGTTTGGATCGCAGATGACAATGCTTTTGGATGATTTGTCTACTTTTAAAGAAACATTTTCTGCAAAAGAAACCAAGCAGGCTGTTTTGATTTTTCAGATTCCAGAAAAATATGAGGGGGATATTACGGGGCTTAGTTTGACTGTAAAAGGGGATGAAGAAAGTAATACTTATTCTTATGGGACGGAGTAAAGAGATAGATTTTGCTTAGATTTGGCTGTTCTTTTTCTTGTTTCTCTTGAATGTATATTTTTTTTGATTTAGAAGATACTATTTTTTATCGGAATGGAATCGGATTAATTGTGTTTTCGATAGAAGAAATATAAGGAGAGGGTGAGAAAAATGGATAGAACAAACCAAACGGATTTTCAAAATACCTTTGAGCGGATGAAGCAGCTTTTACGTACAGAGGATAGTTTTGATGTATTGTATTGGAAATTTTTGGTTGGTGGTCGGGAAGCGGCGTATTTTTTTCTGAATGGTTTTGTGAAAGATGATATTATGCAGAAGATAACTTCTTCTTTTGTTAGTATTAAGGAAGAGGATATGCCGCAGGATGCAAATAAGTTTTCTGAGAAATATTTGTCTTATCTGCAAGTGGAAATGAATAAAGAAGAGGATACTATTGTAAAAAATGTGCTTTCTGGTGTGGTAGCTATGTTTATAGAAGGGTATCCAGAGGCTTATTTAATTGATTGCAGGGATTATCCGGCAAGGGGAGTAGAAGAACCGGAAAAGGACAGAGTAATGCGGGGGTCTCGGGACGGTTTTGTAGAAACGGTGGTGTTTAATACGGCATTGATTCGCAGACGGATTCGCAGTACAGAGCTTACGAATGAGATGTATACTGTGGGGCGTGCTTCAAAAACGGATATTGCGGTTTGTTATATGAGAGATCGAGTCGATCAGCAGTTTTTAAAAGACTTGATTCGGCGAATTAATGAGATTGATATTGATGCACTGACAATGAATCAGGAGAGTTTGGCAGAGTGTCTTTATAAAAGAGGGTGGTGGAATCCGTTTCCGAAATATAAATATACGGAACGCCCGGATACAGCAGCGGCTTCTATATTAGAGGGCGGAATTGCTATTTTGGTGGATAATTCGCCTTCTGCTATGATTTTGCCTTGTTCGGTGTTTGATATTTTGGAAGAAGCGGATGATTATTATTTTCCTCCTGTGACTGGGACTTATCTTCGATTGGCACGGTTTATGATTACGCTGTTGACATGGATATTGACGCCTACGTGGCTGCTTTTGATGAGGAATCCAGAGTGGGTTCCCGAATGGCTGGCTTTTATCTTTCCGGCTGAGGAGATACAAGTTCCTTTGATCTGGCAGTTGATTATTTTGGAATTTGCGATTGATGGGCTTCGTCTTGCAGCAGTAAATACACCGAATATGCTTAGTACTCCTTTAAGCGTAATTGCCGGATTGGTGCTGGGAGATTATGCTGTGCAGTCTGGATGGTTTAATTCGGAAGCGATGCTTTATATGGCATTTGTGGTATTGGCAAATTATTCGCAGCCGAGCTTTGAATTGGGTTTTGCATTGAAATTTATGCGGTTGATTACTTTGTTGCTTACGCAGATATTTAATGTTTGGGGGTATATCTTTGGAGTGTTGTTTACGATTTTTTGCGTTTGTCAGAATCGGACACTTTCTGGAAAAAGTTATCTTTATCCTCTTTTCCCTTTTAATGGACGGGAGTTTTTGCGGCGATTTGTACGGATTAGTTTGCCTAAAACTGAAAATAAATAGTAGGGGACGCCAAAATCCGAAGGAAGGTTTGCACCGAGCCCGTTTGGGCTTAGCATTTCCTATTTTCATAGCGGACACATAAGGCACGAAAACACAGCAAGACCGTGCCTAAGTGCTGACGGGAAATGATGACCCTTTGCAGACCTTCCTTCGGATTTTGGCTGTGTATTTTTGCCGGAAAATAGAGCAGGGGTGAAATTTGTTGTAAATATTTATAATAAAAACTTAATACTAAATTTTTAATTTAAAGTGGAAATTTTTTGAAAAATTATAATAATAATAACTTTGATTAGGCTTTTGGAATTTAAGAGGACGCCAGATTCGAAAACAATAGACAGCCGACAGACCGGGGTGCAATTCGCCCTCACTGCAGTCGAAACGAAGTTGGTGTAAGGGGAGATTTTACCAACCATAAGACAACCTCTTTTTTATTACATGGGCTAAACACAACCCTTTTTTTTCACACCCTGCATGGAAGCAGGATGTGAAAAAAATCTTAGGCTTTCGAGCAGAAGTCAAGAACTTCTAACTTTTTTTCAAAGTCACTGCAGGCTGTCTATTGTTTTCGAATCAGGCTGTTTTTTGATGCCGAAACAAAAAAAGAATTGTATCTAAATTTTTCTAAAAATCTACTCTGTAATAAAACATGATTTCTACCGCTATTCAACCGCCTCTTGCGTCCGGTGAAATCCAATCCTTTCCGGCAACATCCTATCTCCAAAAGCTTAATTAAAGTATAATAAGATAGGTATAGAATATAAAGGTGATTTATGTTATAATAAAAAATAAGTTTTTATTTTATATCGGATTGAGAGGTGAATGGATTAGGTGTTTGGAATTGTTCCATGTTTAAAAAATTTTAAAAAAAATGCACAGTTAGAAGCGGTTTTGCAGAAAATTCAAATGAATATGTCAAATAATTATAAAGATGCTGCACAAGAGAATCTAAAGGAATTTCAGAGTATACTGAATCAATGTTTAAGTGAGAACAAATTAAATGAAAAGCAAAAAGCTTATTATATGGAAAAATTATCTATTTTAACAGAACAGATGAAAAACTATACACACAAAGATCAAAAGACAACTTGGTAGGAAATAAACTATAATTATTTTTGGAGATAATTGAAAGGAGATGCCTCTATGATATTATATCATGGAAGTAATACTGGAAATATTAAAGTATTAAAACCCAATCAAGCTGACCATGACCGACCATATGTATATATGACCACAATAGATGTGGTTGCCGCATTTTATTTATGTAACGCCGTAGAAAGACCATATTATTGGTTTCCTTATGGCTTTGAAAGTGGCAGTAATATACCAATTTACCATGAATTGTATCCGAATGCATTGGAAGAAGTATCTGAAGGGGTCAGTGGATATATCTATGAAGTTTTTGCGGAAGAAAATCAAGTCATTTCATTCAAAAATATTCCATGTGCGAGATTGGCAACAAAACCTATTGAAGTAACGAAGTGTGTCTGGGTAGAAAATGCATATGATCTGTTTATGGAATATGTGAAGCAGGGTAAACTGGCAGTAGGTCATTTTGAGGATAAATCGGAGCAGCAGTTGGAATGGTGGTATTCACGCTGTGTCGAATATTTAAAGGAAAAGCATATGATGGAAACCCCTGATTGTTCCTATGCTTCTTTTATAAAGTTAAAATTACCACAAGTATGGGAAAGATATATTGCAAAATAAAAATATTTGTTTATCGGAGAATCATATAGAAATAAAAATTGATTTTAGAGAAAATTGATTTTGAACTTGAAAGAAAGGTAAATTTATTTTCAGATATAAAAATTAAAAGGAGGTTTTTATGAGATATCGGGAACTTCAACGCTGTAATGGGATAAGAGTAAGTGAAATTGCATTAGGATGTGAGGGATTTATAGGAAAATCTGAGGAAGAATTTTTAGCTATGTTTGACAGGGCAGTGCAGCTTGGAATTAATTTTATTGATATGTATACGCCAAATCCTGTTTTTCGAGATTTTATGGGGAAAGCAATAAAGGGACGGCGAGATCATGTGGTGCTTCAGGGGCATTTGGGTTCAGCATGGGAAAACGGACAGTATCTTCGAACACGAGAGATGAAAAAGGTAAAGGTAGCTTTTGAAGATCAGTTACATAGATTAGGAACAGATTATTTGGATATTGGAATGATTCATTATGTAGATGGAGAAGAGGATTTTAAGACCATATTTCAGGGGGAATTGATTGATTATTGTAAAGAATTAAAGGAAAAAGGACAGATTCGGGGAATTGGTATGAGTTCTCATAATCCTTTTATTGCAAAAAAAGCGGTGCAAACCGGGGTTTTGGATGTACTGATGTTTTCTGTAAATGCTGCTTATGATATGCAGCCGTCTTCTGAGAATTGTGAGGATCTTTGGAATCTGGAAAATTATAAAAATGGAACGGACGGGATTCACCCGGAACGAAAGGAATTATATGAGTTATGTGAGCGAGAGGGTGTAGCGATTGATGTTATGAAAGTATTTGGCGGCGGGGATATGCTGAAAGCAGAACTTTCTCCATTTGGGGTGGCTTTTAATGAATATCAGTGTATAGAATATTGTCTGACCAGACCTGCAGTTGCAGCGGTAATGGCAGGATGTCATTCGATAGAAGAGATGGAAAAATTGGTACGTTATTATGAAGTTTCAAAAGAGGAGCGGGATTATACTAAAATTTTGACACAGGTGGAAAAGTTTCATTTGAAAGGAAACTGTATGTATTGTGGACATTGTGCGCCTTGTACAGTTGGAATTTCTGTAGCAGATGTCAATAAATATTTAAATTTATCGTTGGCACAGGGAGCAGTACCGGAAACTGTAGCGGATCACTATCAACTATTGGAACATCATGCTTCTGAGTGTATTGCTTGCGGAAATTGTGAAAAAAATTGTCCTTTTGGAGTAGAAATTATTCAGAAAATGAAACAGGCAGCACAAATATTTGGATATTAAATATTTTTCAGAAAGGACGTTATTATTTGAGGCTGATAGAAATAGCTGGAATTGGAAAGAAGGTCTATGAAGGGTCATCAGAAATGCTAAGCGAAAGCAGATCCTAAATAGATCTTCTTTTCAATTCCAGCGTCCCCCTAAATTAAGTTTACCAGTATTTTTAATTGAGTAAATTATGTAAAAAATATGCTGGAATTACTCATTTATTTTTTTGTTTATAGCAGTATTATATAACAGAAAAATAAAAAAGGAGATTGTATTATGAGTACACTATTAGAAGCAAAAGAAGTAACAAAAATTTACGAAAAGTCTGGGCGTCCCTCTGCTTGCTTTGCTCTGAATGGTAAGAAAGTCTACAGCTTCTGTATCTGCGTACATCCAACCAGACGAACCGGGGCGCAATTAAACACGCCCCTTTTTTTGCACACCCTGCATGGAAGCAGGATGTACAAAAAATTCTAGGTATCTCCACAGAAGCCAAAGACTTTCTAGCCATTCTCCGAAGTTGCAGTCAAAGGAATTGGGCAAACCGCCTCTGGCTGTTGATTGGATAACAGCAGATGTGTCAGCGTTTATTTTAAATTGGAATAGGAAACAGGTTTTTAGAAGTGTTTAAAAATTTATGAAATGGACGTGATAATAACTTTAAAGTTATTGACATTCCAATAGTGTTAAAGTATAATATATTTTAACAGGAGGGATAATAGTTTTGTACGAAATACGCTTTTATAAAGATAAAAATGGCAAAGAACCAGTAAAGGAATATATAACAAAGTTAGTGAATAAAAAAGATAAATAGTTTTGTTCTGTTACATGTTTTTATAAAGTAAACACGAAAAACCCCACAACGAGAAATAAAACAAGCAAAATGAAATTTAATTGATTATCAGGAGAGGAAGAAAGAAACGTAATGAGAACAGATAAAGAATATTTACAAGCTATAGCACAAACACAAAAAAAACTTAGGGATCTGAATGAACGTGGATCGGATGCTGTTGGTGGAAATGTTTTGGAATTTATGGACAGTATTCTTACACCGGAAGAAAAAACAAAAAGTAACTTGAGAGTAGCTCTTATAGGTGAATTAATAAAGGCAAGACAAGAAAAAGGAATAAGTCAGAAAAAATTGGAAGAATTAAGTGGAGTAAAACAGCCTATTATTGCAAGAATGGAAAAAGGTAATACTGATCCACAGTTAGATACAATTTTAAAAGTTTTAGCTCCTTTAGGAAAAACTTTAGCGATTGTACCATTAGAGGCAGAAAATAAATAATTATGATTAAAAATTTTCATGTTTAGTATTTAAATTAAATTTATTGTTATTTTTTCTATGATGTCAAAAAAATAGAAAATATGTATGGGGTATTAGATGAAAGATTATAAAAACCAGTATGTTTGATTGGGGCTGTCGCATTAAGAGGAATACATACAAAATATAGTATATATTAAAGTTTTAAATTGCTATATTTTGTATTATTTTCGTTTAGTGCGACAGCTCTTTTTAGAAGTGCTTAAAAATTTATGAAACGGATGTGTTTTCTGGTCAGAGGTACTTGTCATATAAAAAAAGATCTGCTACAATCGTATATATGTTCGATTAGAAATCGAAAACGTTATAAAAAAAGGAAGGAAAAATAAAATGATTTCTTATATAAGAGGGGAACTGCAAGAAACCGGAACAGATTTTGTTGTAGTGGAAAATCAGGGAATTGGTTATTTGATTTCAGTTTCTGCTTCTGTCGTATCTGCACTTCCGGCGTTAGGCAGTGAGGTTTTGCTGTTTACTTATTTTTATAAAAAAGAGGATATTTTGAACTTATATGGTTTTTTAAATAGAGAAGAGCGAAATATGTTTCAGCTTCTTTTGGGAGTAAGCGGGATTGGACCAAAAGGAGCATTGGCGATTCTTTCTACGATTTCTGTGGACGATCTGCGTTTTGCCGTATTGTCGGGAGATGCAAAAACGATTGCAAAAGCTCCGGGAATTGGCAATAAAACGGCACAGAAGATGGTGATAGAATTAAAAGATAAATTAAAATTGGAGGAAGCATTTGAACAGGCGATGATATCGGAAAGAGAAAATGTTTCTTTCGGACAGACAGCAGAGATTCAAAATGATGCCGTACAGGCACTGGCAGCTTTGGGATATCGTCCTACTGATGCACTTCGTGCGGTTCGTGCAGTTCCGATAACGGAGGGAATGACGGTAGAAGCTTTATTAAAAGCTTCTTTAAAAAATATTGGTCGGTAGCCAATAGAACGGAAAGGTTTATATTATGGCAAAGAGAATGATAACAACAGAGCTGACAGAAGAAGATAACAGCGTAGAAAATCATCTTAGACCGCAGCTTTTAGAGGATTATATTGGTCAGGCAAAGGCAAAGGAAAATTTAAAGGTTTATATTGAGGCAGCAAAGAGCCGGAAAGAACCGTTGGATCATGTCTTATTTTATGGTCCGCCCGGTCTTGGAAAGACTACGCTTGCCGGAATTATTGCAAATGAAATGGGAACAAATTTAAAGATTACTTCTGGACCTGCGATTGAAAAACCGGGGGAAATTGCGGCGATTTTAAATAATCTGCAGGAAGGGGATGTGCTGTTTATTGATGAAATTCATCGTTTAAATCGGCAGGTGGAAGAAGTTCTTTATCCGGCTATGGAAGATTTTGCGATTGATATTGTAATTGGAAAGGGAGCTACGGCACGATCCATTCGTCTGGATTTACCAAAATTTACGTTAGTAGGAGCAACGACACGGGCAGGACTTTTGACTGCTCCTTTGCGGGATCGGTTTGGAGTAATTCATCGGCTGGAATTTTATACGCCGCAGGAATTGCAGATGATTTTACTTCGTTCGGCAAAAGTATTAAAAGTAGAGATAGAGGCTGCTGGTGCAATGGAGATGGCAAGGAGAAGCAGAGGGACGCCACGGCTTGCAAATCGGCTTTTAAAAAGGGTAAGGGATTTTGCTCAGGTAAAATATAATGGAGTGATTACAGAGGCAGTAGCAAATTTTGCGTTGGATTTGCTGGAAGTGGATAAATTTGGATTGGATAATAGTGATCGGGTGTTTTTAACGACTTTGATTCAAAAATTTGCAGGAGGACCTTGTGGATTAGATACTTTAGCAGCGGCTTTGGGAGAGGATGCTGGAACGTTAGAGGAAGTGATTGAGCCTTATTTGATTCAAAATGGATTGATTCAGCGGACTCCTCGGGGGAGGGTGGCAATGGAATTGGCTTATCGGCATTTGGGGTTAAAATAAGGAGGGGGTTTTGCTGGATTTTATTTATTGGATGTCACCGGACGCAAGAGGCGGTGGGCTCGTTTCCTTTGTCTGTTCCGCTCCAAACGGTAAGAAAGTCTATGGCTTCTGTCTATGTGCATCTAACCGGACGAACCGGGGCGCAATTCGCCCTCATTAAAGCCGAAACACAATGAGTGTAAGGAAAGATTTTATCAGCCATAAAACATCCTCTTCCCTATTATCCGGGCTAAACACGCCCCTTTTTTTGCATACCCTGCATGGAAGCAGGATATGCAAAAAATTCTAGGTGTTTCCGCAGAAGCCTAAGACTTTCTAACCGTTCTCCGAAGTCACAGACAAAGGAAACGAGCCCACCGCCTCTCGCTGTTAGTTGGATAGCGGCAGAAATCTATTTCATTACTTTGGTTAGTTTTGCATCAGGATAGGTTTAAGAAAAACTTGGATGAGTATCTTTTTTTGTTTCGGAGTCAAGAAACAGTCAGATTCGAAAATGGTGGGCAGCCTGCAGTGACTTTGGAAAAAAGTTAGAAGTTC
>CAJUGZ010000165.1 GCA_910585855.1 uncultured Lachnospiraceae bacterium
TACTTGATCCTGTTGTAGTAAAACCAGAAGTAATTTCAAATAGTGCATCGGTATAGCTTGGAATATCTTGATTGAGTACAAAAGGAAGCGCACCGATTAAACTCATAACAATCCAGCTTAATGATACCGCAAGAAAACCTTCTTTTGCATAAAAAGTAGCACTTTTTGGTTTGCAGATTCTTGCCAGTTTGCCGAGAATAAAACAAAAAACGGCAAGACTTAGATAGATAATAGCATCCTTTCGTTCTCCATAACAGATACCAACTAGGCAGGGAAGCAGCATAAAAAGCCCTAACAGCATAATGACTCTGCCTAGTATAGAATTAATTAACCGATAATTCATCACTTCCACCTCTACCTTCCGTTATTTAGCAGAATATCGGAAATATCCTGCAGTCCTTTATGTGTAGTTACCACAATAACTGTATCATGAAGCCGGATAACATCACGCCCGGAAGGAGTAATAATCTGATTTCCTCTTACAATACAGCAGATAAGCAGGTTTTTCTTTAGCTGCAGATCGATAAGCGGAATATCAGTAACGGAGCTATTTTCACCAACATGAAATTCTAATGCTTCTACTTGGTTGTCCATCAGACGGTAGAGGGCTTCTACATTGCTTCCATAGGAATTGCTTTGGCTTCGAGCATACTGTAAAATATGTTCTGCCGTAATATGTTTTGGAGAAATAATACTTCCTACTGGAAGTTCATCTATAATTTCATCTAATTCCAAACGGTTGATTTTAATAATCCTTTTACAGTTTGGATTGACCTTATTGGCAAATAAGGAGAGAAAGACATTTTCTTCGTCCATATTGGTCAGCGCAACAAAAGCATCCGTAGAGGCAAGCCCTTCTTCTAATAAAATATCATGTTCTGTAGCATCGGCATAGATAATAGTTGCCTTTGGTATATTGACACTTAACAGATCACAGCGCTCTCGATTGCGTTCAATAATCTTTACATGAATACCGGAATCCATCAGCATTTTAGAAAGATAGTAGGAGATTGTACCTCCTCCTGCAATCATAACATTGCGTATTTCACGTGTAACAGCCAATTTGGTAGCTTTATAAAAAGCACGGATTTTTTCTTTTGGCAAAATAACAGAAATCATATCCCCTGCCTGCAGAACGGTATTTCCGTTTGGAATACTGACCTGATGGTCATGAACCAAAATACAGATTAAGATTTCATGATTAAATCGTTTTGAAAAAGCCTGTACTGTAATATTATGCAGAGGACTGCGTTCTGAGATTGCTACACGCAGCAAATCGACACGACCTTTTGCAAAAGTATCAACTTCCATTGCATCTGGAATTTGAATTAAATGGGCAATTTCTCTTGCAGCGGCAAATTCTGGATTAATTGCTAAAGAAATATCTAAACATTGTTTTAAATAAGCAATTTCCCGAAAATATTCTGGATTGCGGACACGGGCAATGGTTCTACATTCTGTAGTTTTTCTGGCAATCAGGCAGCTTAGCAGATTGATTTCGTCTTGATCTGTTACGGCAATCGATAGATCAGCGTCTTCAATACCGGCTTCCTGAAGGGTGCGAAAATTCGTTCCGTTTCCGACAATTCCCTGTAAGTCGAGTGAAGTAAGTGCAGACTGGAGGCGGGCAGCCGAATTATCAATAATTACGATATCGTGCTTTTCGTCATTTAATTGTTGTGCAAGAGCATAACCTACTTTGCCGCAGCCTATAATGATGATTTTCATATTAAAGTACTCCTTAATTGATAAAATGGTAAAATTTTTTTTATAAATATTATAAATAATTACTTAGAAGTTTACCATAAAACAAAGGAGAAATAAACTCTATTTTATAAAATCTTTCATTAGGTTTTTAGAGATAGGATGCTGCCGAAAAGGGTTTTCTCTCACCGGACGCCAGAGGCGGTCTGGTCTGCTCCTTTTCTTTGCTTGCTTCGCTCTACGAATGGTAAGAAGGTCTAGGGCTTTTGTATCTATGCACATCCAACCGGACGAACCGGGTGTAGGGAAGGATTTTACCAGCCGCAAGACCGCCTCTCGCTGTTAGTTGAATTATGGTAGAAGTTTGGATGAGATTCTTTTTTTGTTTCTTGAATCCGAAACAAAAAATTTCTTTTCATTTGTTGAAAATACTGTTATAATAAACACTGGTTTACAATTTTTAATAAATCGAAAAAAGGTTGGTGAAAGAATGAAATCTATTTTATCGAATAAGCTGTATTTGTATCTGACGGAGTTTTTTGCCGGGATGTCGGTTATGGCGGTAGAATTAGGGGCAAGCAGATTGCTAGCACCTTATTTTAGTTCCTCGCAGATTGTATGGACTATTATTATTGGAACAATTATGATTGCTATGGCATTGGGGAATATTTACGGCGGAAGAACTGCAGATAAAAATCCAAATCCTGATCGTTTGTATAAAAGAATTTTAATTGCCGCTGTTTGGATTGCAGCAATTCCGGTTGCAGGAAAATATATTATTTTAGGAATTTCGGCACTTTTGATTTTTTCGGTTGACAGTCATTTTTTGATTTGGTCGGCATTTTTTGCCTGTATTGTAATTTTTGTATTTCCTTTGTTTTTATTGGGAACGGTAACTCCTTCTCTTACGAAATATGCAGTAGAAAGTTTAGAAGATAATGGAAAGACGGTTGGAACACTGGGGGCATTTCAAACGATTGGAAGTATTTTAGGAACGTTTCTTCCAACATTTGTAACTATTCCTGCAGTTGGAACGTCGATTACTTTTTTGATTTTTGCAGGGATTCTTTTGCTACTTTCCATTATTTATTTTATCAGTGCAAAGACAGGAAAGAAGCAGGCAGTAATAGGAATGGTTTTATTTTTGGTCTGTTGTATTTTTGGAAGTTCTAACAGTTTTGCTTTTTGGGAAGCGGATCTTACTTATGAGGGAGAGTCGGTATACAATTATCTGCAGGTAAAAGAGGATGAAAATACAGTGATTTTATCTACAAATGTATTGTTTGGGGTACAGTCTATGCTGAAAAAAGATCAGAGTTTAACAGGTATGTATTATGACTATGCTATGGCAGCACCGTTTATGGCTGGTGTGGAGGAAAAAGATCAGCTTGAAGTACTGATTCTTGGGATGGGAACAGGTACATTTGCAACACAGTGTATGCGGTATTTTGATCATCTGAAAATAGAAGGAGTCGAGATTGATGAAAAGATTACTATGCTTGCAAAACAGTATTTTGAACTGCCAGAAGAAGTAGAGGTTACAACTTATGATGGACGGGCTTATTTAAATGCAGTGGATAAAAAGTATGATGTTATTATGGTGGATGCCTATCAGGATATTACGATTCCGTTTCAAATGTCCTCGGTAGAGTTTTTTAGATTGGTAAAGGAACACCTGACAGAAGATGGAGTTATGGTGGTCAATATGAATATGCGGGGCAGTCAGGAAGGAAATATCGATCAATATTTAGCAGATACGATTGCTTCTGTATTTGATACGGTTTATACAGTGGATGTGATGGGTTCTACCAATCGAGAATTATTTGCATCATCATCTTTGGATATTTTAGAGGTGATGAAGCGAAATTTAGAAAAAACAGAGGATTCAGAACTATATGGGATGATTGATTGGGTTGCATTTCGATTGGAAGCTTATCAAGCAGGAAACTATAAAATGACAGACGATCAGGCACCGGTGGAAGTGTTGGGAATGAAAGTAATTGATGAATTGATTGGAGAAGAAGTGGAGTATTACCGTGCTATTTTTGAAGAACGAGGAATACGGGGTTTACTGGAAGAAATGTAAAAAATTAATATAGAATATTTTTAATTTTATGGAAATCGTTTTACTGTAAAATGGAAGTTTTTTAATCATTTTAAATGGAAATCCTATTCTTAAATCAATGGATAAAGAAAACTTCAAATATAAGAAAAAAGAGCAGAGGAAAAGAGATGAAAGAAAAATTAACAAGTAAGGAAAGAAATTGGATTTTATATGATGTGGGAAATTCTGCTTTTACTCTGATGGTAGCAACGATTCTGCCGATTTATTTTAATTATTTGGCAGATAATGCAGGATTATCTTCTGTAGATTATCTGGCTTATTGGGGATATGCTGCTTCAGTTACTACTCTGATTGTTGCAGTAATAGGACCGATTTTTGGTACATTAGCAGATACAAAAGGTTTTAAAAAACCGATTTTTATGGTTTCTGTTTTCATTGGGGCAGCAGGATGCATCAGTATGGGATTTATAAAACAATGGCAGATTTTTTTAATTATTTTTATTATAGCGAAAACAGGATATTCTGCCAGTCTGATTTTTTATGATTCGATGTTGGCGGATATTGCCCCAGAAGAACGAATGGATCAGGTTTCTTCTCATGGATTTGCTTGGGGATATATTGGAAGTTGTATTCCGTTTTTAGCCTGTCTAGGAATTGTATTAGGGGCAGAAAAAATTGGTCTGACAATGGAGCAGGCAATGCTGATATCTTTTATAATAATTGCTCTGTGGTGGATTCTTATGACAATTCCTTTATGGAAAAGCTACCAGCAGATTAACTATGTAGAGAAGCAAAAATATGCAGTAAGAAACAGTTTAAAACGATTAAAACAGACCTTTCTTAATGTCCGTCAAGAAAAGAAAATATTTTTATTTTTATTAGCATTTTTCTTTTATATTGACGGAGTTTATACGATTATTGATATGGCAACCGCATATGGATCGGCTTTGGGACTGGATAGTACAGGACTGTTGCTGGCATTTTTAGTAACGCAGTTTGTGGCATTTCCATTTGCAATTTTGTTTGGATATCTGGCAAAACACTATACGGCAGATAAACTGATTATGCTATGCATTATCGCTTATTTAGGAATCGCATTATTTGCCATGTTTTTGGCGACACAGTGGCAGTTTTGGGTATTGGCAGTTTTAGTAGGAATGTTCCAAGGCGGAATACAGGCATTATCCCGTTCCTATTTTGCTAAAATTATTCCTTCGAATCAGTCAGGAGAATATTTTGGACTTTTAGATATTTGCGGAAAAGGAGCTTCTTTTATGGGAACTACAGTAGTCAGTTTTATTTCGCAGATTACTGGAGATATCCATTTGGGAGTGGGGATGATAGCTGTTTTATTTTTAGTCGGATTTGGACTGTTTCGCATGGCTGCAAAAGAAAGTTAATATAAATCAAATGGGGAGAGGACACTAAAATCAAGAGGACGCTAAAATCAAAAGGAAAATCTGCTCCGAGTCCGCTCTCGCTTAGCATTTCCTCGTAGCGGACACATAAGGCACGAAAATACCGTGCCTAAGTGCCGACGGGAAATGATGACCCTGCGCAGACATTCCTTTTGATTTTGGCTGTGTATCTCCACCGAAAAATAAAAATATAAATACTATCTCTTTAGAGTATAATTGAAACGTCAATAAAAATTCTGCGAAAAGAGATGAGTTTGTACACATCATCTATTTTCTATTATTAAAAAAACATAGACTTTTGATAGATTACTTTTTTATTTTCCGGCAGATGTTCAAGAACAAACTGCTTTATTTTTTCTATCTCTTCTGGCTTCATATATGTTTTATCCCATACTAAGATAAGGATATCTGTTTTATAAAGGAGTAGATAACGTTTTAATTCACAGCACATATTAAATCGATCCCAGTGATAGAGTTTTGGAAGTTCTTCTCCTTCCCGTTCAATTAAAATTCCATTATCCATAAGGGTAAAAGTTGTATTAGCTGTATCAAGTGGGCTTCGGTAGCGAAAGTGCTGTTTGATTCTTAATAGGTAAGAACCTACACTAAAGAGCGGATAACAAGCAATAAGGAGAAAAATCGGCAGAAATTTTGGTTCAATTCCCTGTGCAATAAAGTAGATACTGCACACAGTAGGAATAAAGGAAGAGAATAGTAGAAATTTATTTTTGATATAGCGATTCCACATCCCGACATAGATATATTCTTTTCCTGTAGGTTTAAAAGGTGCACTAAAGCGTAGTATTTTCATAGTAGAACTCCTTTCGTATCTAATTTCTGCATAGGACATTGCAGAATATCTTTGCTATTTTATCATAAAGAAAAGGAAAATACAGCAGATTGAAATAAGAATTTATAAAATATTTAGAATATAATCTATTGAAGCAAGAAAAAAGTCGTGATAAACTAGAAAACAGCAGAAAAAGATTTTGCGTATAAAAAAGATAGAATCGGGTGGAAATGGAGAGAGAGTATGGTTTATGTAACATCAGATATTCATGGATGCTATGACGCATTGCAGCGGTTATTATATACCATAAAGTTTTCTGATACAGATATCCTTTATATTGTTGGGGATGTGATTGACAGGGGACCAACTTCACTGGAAACCTTGTATTTTGTACGGAAAACAAAAAATATTAAATTGCTTTTGGGAAATCATGAGGAATTTCTGCTGGAAATTTGTAAAATGATATGGAAAAAAGAAAAAAGCTTTATTAATCTGGATATTTGGTTACAACATGGCGGACAGGAAACGTATCAGACATTTATGCAGCTTTCTAGAGAGGAACAGAAGGAAATCGTGGAATATCTTTCTGCTTGCCCGTTGTACCAGATTTTGGATAATGAAGAAATGGGAAAGGTGGTTTTAGTACATGCGGGGATTTTGGTAGATTCGTCTGCCGCTACTTGGGAAGAGTTGATGGGACGGCAGCAGAGAAATACACTTTTATGGGTAAAGGAAGAGTTTTTATGCCGCCCTTTTGATGTGATACCAGAGGGGCGGATGGTGTTTGGACATACACCGACTTGTGAGATACAAAGGATACGAAAAGAACATCGCAGATGCGGGATGGTGTGGAAAGATCAAAAGCGGTGGGGAATTGACGGCGGCTATCTTTTTGGCGGACATCTAATCTGTCTGTGTTTAGATGACTGGAAGGAATATTATATATAAATAAAAAATATAGAAGAAAGATAATAGGTAAAAATAATGGAACACAAGAATACATGGACAAAATATAATACAGCTCAGATTGCAGAAGTAATGGATTATAATGAAGGATATAAAGCATATATTTCAAAGTGTAAAACAGAGAGGGAATGTGTGGAAGCGGCTATTTTAGATGCAAAGGCACATGGCTATGTAGATTTAAAGACGATAATAGAAGAAGGCGGGACGGTAAAAGCCGGGGATAAGGTTTATTTTAATAATATGGGAAAGGCGCTGGTTTTATTTCATATCGGAACAGAGAAATTAGAAAAAGGGATGAAGATTCTTGGAGCACATATTGATTCTCCAAGAATTGATTTAAAGCCAAATCCTTTTTATGAGGATACGGAGTTGGCACTTTTGGATACACACTATTATGGAGGAATTAAGAAATATCAGTGGGTAACAATGCCTTTGGCTTTGCATGGGGTAGTAATCAAAAAGGATGGAACGGAGGTGAATATTGTAATCGGCGAGGCAGAAGAGGATCCGGTAGTTGGAATTACAGATTTGCTTCCTCATTTGGCAGCGTCACAGATGGAGAAAAAGGCATCAAAAGTGATTGAAGGAGAGGATTTGAATATTTTAATCGGAAGTATGCCTTTAGAGGGAGAAGAAAAAGATGCTGTGAAAGCCAATATTTTAAAATGGTTAAAGGAACGTTATGATCTGGAAGAGGAAGATTTTATATCTGCTGAAATAGAAGCTGTTCCGGCAGGGAAAGCACGGGATTATGGTGTGGATCGCAGTATGATTATGGGATATGGACAGGATGATCGAGTTTGTGCTTATACTTCTTATACGGCGTTATTTGAGGTGGAAAATTCAGATAGAACAAATGTCTGCCTTTTAGTAGATAAGGAAGAGGTCGGGAGTCAGGGAGCTACCGGGATGGGATCGCTGTTTTTTGAAAATGTTGTGGCAGAATTGATGAATTGTATGGGGGATTATTCTGAATTAAAGGTACGGCGTGCATTGCAGAATTCGGTTATGCTTTCTTCTGATGTCAGTGCTGCTTTTGATCCGAATTATCCGGCTGTAAATGAAAAGAAAAATGCAGCTTATTTGAATAAGGGGATTTCTTTTAATAAATATGTGGGATCACGGGGGAAAGCAGGTTCGAATGATGCGAATCCAGAGTTTATTGCGAAGATTCGTGCAGCTTTCGAAAAACATCAGGTATCGTTTCAGATATCGGAGTTGGGAAAAGTAGATGAGGGCGGCGGCGGAACGATTGCAAAGTATATGGCAGTTTATAATATGGAAGTGATTGACAGTGGTGTGCCGGTGCTTAGTATGCATTCTCCTTGGGAGGTGGTAAGCAAGGCGGATGTCTATGAAGCGAAGCAGGGGTATGTCGCTTTTTTAAAGGAGATGTAGTGAATAAGAACCTTCTTTTTTGAGGGTTCTTTTTTTGGTAGTGGGAGAGAAAGATGAGCCATTATGTGATAAGTGATATTCATGGATGTTATAAAGAGTTTCTTTTTATGTTGGATAAGATTGGGTTTTCGGATTCGGATTGTTTAATTATAGCGGGGGATTTTATTGATCGAGGGAAACAAAGTTATGAAATGCTGAGGTGGATAGAGAATTGCCCAAAGAATGTTCGGTTGATTCGAGGGAATCATGAAGAGGAGTTTGCAGTATATATTCTTTTGATGTTTCAGTTAAATAAGAAAGAACAGTTGGAAACGGATTTTTCTTCATATAAGGATACGGCTGCATTGTATAAAACGATAAAGTATGGGTTTCGATATTATAGGATGAAGGGGTTTTATTTTGATTTGTATGGGACGATTGGGAAATTAATAAGTGTTAATCATGTTACATTGGAGGATTTGTTTCGATGGCTTCAGATAATTTGCGGGTTGCCTTATTATTATGAGGAGAAGATAGGGGAGAAGAATTGCGTGGTGGTTCATGCTGGGTATGCGGAGAGATTGGAGGATATTGGTACAAAGTTTTCTGAACTGAAAGAGTTTTATATTTATGCTAGGGAGGAAAGCTGTCAATTAGGAGGCAAGAAGCATGGGATTGTAGTAGCTGGACATACACCTACTATATTAAGAGAGAGTTTTGCTTATAATAAGGGGAATGTGTTTCGGTATTATGATCAGGAAAAGGATTGTATTTTTTATGATATAGACTGTGGATGTGTATTTCGCCGTCAGGAAGCGGATGCAAAACTTGCGTGTATTCGTTTGGAAGATGAAAAGGTATTTTATGTGTGAATATGTTTTTATAACAAAGGGTAGATTGTAAAGGATAATAAATTTTAATAAGTTTTTTGGAATTGGGGAGGACGCCAGATTCGAAAACGATGGGCAGCCTGCTGTTCCGGTTTCCAAAAAGCAAGAAGTTCTAAGACTTCTGCCGTTCTATGCATCCAACCGGACAGACCGGGGCGCAATTCGCCCTTACTACAACCGAAATGGAATTGGTGTAAGGAAGGATTTTATCAGCCATAAACCATCCGCTTTTCTATTATTCGGGCTAAACACGCCCCTTTTTTTTCACACCCTGCATAAAAGCAGGATGTGAAAA
>CAJUGZ010000166.1 GCA_910585855.1 uncultured Lachnospiraceae bacterium
GCTCCCATGCAGGGGGTGAAAAAAAAGGTGCGTGTTTAGCCCGTATAAAAGGGAAGCGATAACTTATCATAAAGAAAATCGTTTCTTATGTCGGTATCGTTTCGGTTGAAATACGGGCGAATTGCGCACCGGTTCGGACGGTTGGATGTACAAAAAGGCAGAATCTTTAGACTTTCTTACTTTTTGGAAAGCGGAGCAGCAGAGCGAACCAGCAAACGAAATCTAGCGTCCGATTTACGAAACATAACCAACAGTAATTCCAATTCTGAAATTCAGAGAACATAAACCGTCAAATTTATCGTCAAAAAGATTTTTTACTAGTAGATGTTTTTTATTTTCTAAAAGGGGTTTAATGGGAAATAAATTTGAAATATAAACCGTCAAATTTCTGGTCAACTAAATTTAAAAAATCCTGTTTTTATGGGAAAATGTTTTGTTTTCATAGAGTGGATTACTCTATGAAAATCCTACAATATGATGGGAAATAGAGGACGGTATCTATGGCTGAAAAAACTGGTTTTTCGATTGTTACATATAAATTAAGGCTTTATAACAGACATTATGATTGGATGCTTATTACAAAGCAGATTTATAATCAGGTAGTCTGGCATTATTACCAGATTTTGATGTCAAATCGTTCTCTTTTGGAACAGAACAACTTTCTTTTGCTGCGGGAATTGGAGCGATTGAGTGTTGGTACAAAGGAAATGCGGAAAAAGGGAGAAGAACCAGTTTGGAAGTTAGAACATCTTCCAAAGATTCCGATTTATTTTCGGCGTGCGGCAATTAATGCAGCGATAGGACTAGCCAGAAGTTATGATACTTCTTGTAAGATTTGGGAGAAAGAGAAGCAAAGTGGTGTGATGCGGGAGAGAGGATTTCCTTCTCCGGCGGGAAAGATGGATATTTCTCCGGTTTTTTATAAAGGGATGTATCGGGATTTTCAGACCGATTCGATTCAATTAAAGGTGTATAACGGGGAAAAATGGGTATGGGTTTTATTTCCTTATGTTGGACGCCAGATTCCTTTTATGGAAAAAGTATTGTCCCCTGTATTAAAGGTAGAGAAGAAAGAGGTTTTTCTGCATGTTCCTGTAAAAGTGTCGGCAGGGGAGATTTTGACGGTAAGGGAACGGATAGAGAGGGAATCTTTTATTGCAGCGGTATCTTTTCCAGACAGTGACAGTTTGGCAGTCTGTGCGGTTTTGAATCAAGAGGGACAGTTTTTGGATTCTTGTTTTTTTCGTGGGGGAAAGGCAAGAGGGGCACAGCGCAGGAAGGTACAGATTCGGTTGGAGAAGAGTAAAAAAAGCCGAAAGGGAAATCGGAGAAGAATGGATGAAGAAAGAGAAAATGTCGCTCTTTATCAGAAATTAGAACAGATTAACCAGTATTATGCACATAAGATTAGCCGTGAAATTTTAAATTATTGTAAGCGTTATCCGGTTTCGGTGATTGTTGTTCCGAATTATGGAAATACCATTTCTTTTCAGGAAAAACGGTATTTGCGTACCAATGCGTATTGCTGGCAGGGACGGGCGATTATTCGGAATTTAAAATATAAGGCTTGGAAAGAAGGAATTTTGGTTACAGTGATACCGCCTTATCATATTTCGGACTGCTGCAGTGAGTGCGGGAGAAAGATTCAGCGTTATAACGAGGGGCATAAAGCAAGCCGGAACTATTATGGAGGACAGCTTTTTCTTTGTCCGAACGGGCATAGAGGAAATACAGCATTGAATACGGCAAAAAATATCGGGAGATATTTCCTTAGACATTTTCAAGAGGATTCTGTTCAGGAAAAAGAAGAAAAAATGGCAGAATAAAAAGAAAATGGATAAGTTGAAATAAAAGAAATTAAAAAACTGCCGGAAACGGAAAAAAGATATAGGTGAAAGAGAAAGAAATTATTCGTTTGAAAAAGCATCTATATTTTGGGTACAGCACCGCCCGCCTCTACAGATGACTTTTTGCGAAAAGTATAGAATCAGAATGTACAGGCAAAGAAAAAATAGGAGTATTTTAGTTGTGCTGCGAGGTATAAAAAAAGAAACTGAGGACAAGAATGGTGAAAAAAACAGTATTAATTATGGCAGGAGGACGTGGGGAGCGATTTTGGCCACGGAGCAGAAAGCGTCTGCCGAAACAGTTTTTATCTTTGACCGGAGATGGGCGAACCATGATCCAGATGACTTTAGAACGGGTTTTGCCTTTTGTGGAAACGGAAGATATTTTTATATCGACCAATAAAGAATATCGTTCTTTGGTAAGGGAGCAACTGCCTGAAATACCAGAAGAAAATATATTGTGTGAGCCGGTTGGCAGAAATACAGCACCTTGTATCGGGCTGGGTGCGGTGTATATGGAAAGAAAGTATAAAGATGCTTTAATGATGGTATTGCCGTCTGATCATTTGATTAAATATCATCAAATGTTTTTACATACGATGCAGGATGCCTGCCAGATTGCAGAAGAGAATAACAGTTTGGTAACGATTGGGATTACACCGGACTGCCCAGAAACGGGATATGGTTATATTCAGTTTGATCCGGAACAGGGAAAGGGACGGGCTTTTGCGGTAAAGCGTTTTATTGAAAAGCCGAATTTAGAAATGGCAAAGGAATATTTGGAAAGTGAAGAATATCTTTGGAACAGTGGGATGTTTGTATGGAAAGTATCTTCTATATTAGAGAAAATGGAACAGTTTATGCCGGATACTTTAAAGGGACTTCGAAAGATTCAGGCGGCGATTGGGACATTCGAGCAGGAAGCGGTACTGGAAAAAGAGTATTTTTTATTTGCTTCGGAATCGATTGATTATGGGATTATGGAAAAGGCACAAAAGATTTATACTTTGCCCGGAACGTTTGGATGGGACGATGTCGGATCTTGGCTGGCAGTGGAGCGGATTCGCAAGACAAACGAATTCGGAAATATTGCAAATGGAAATATTATTACGATTCATTCGAAAAATTGTATTATTGAAGGTTCGACAAAGCTGATTGCAGCGGTAGGATTGGAAAACCTGATTATTGTAGATTCAGAGGATGCGACTTTAATTTGTGAGAAACATGCGGCAGGAGAGATTAAACAGGTACTGGAAAATTTAAAAATCTGCAATCGGACGGAATATCTATAAGGAGAAAAGAGAGAATGAAACAGGCACTGATTACCGGGATTACCGGACAGGATGGTTCTTATTTGGCAGAATTATTATTGGAGAAGGGTTATCGGGTCTATGGAATACTGCGCAGAAAAAGTGTAGCAGACTATGGAAATGTAGAGCATTTGAAAAAAGAGATTTCTTTTATTTATGCAGATATGACCGATTTGGTTTCTTTGATTGCTGCGATGACACGTTCGCAGGCAGATGAAGTATATAATTTAGCGGCACAGTCCTTTGTGGCGACCAGTTGGGAACAGCCCCTTGCTACAGCGGAAATTGATGGGCTGGGTGTAACTAATTTATTGGAAGCCATTCGGATAGTAAAGCCGCAGGCACGCTTTTATCAGGCTTCTACCAGTGAGATGTTTGGATTGGTACAGGAAATACCACAGACAGAACAGACACCGTTCTATCCACGAAGTCCCTATGGAGTGGCAAAATTGTATGGGCATTGGATTACAAAAAATTATCGGGAAAGTTATGGAATGTATGCCTGCAGTGGGATTTTATTTAACCATGAAAGTGAACGGCGGGGAAAGGAATTTGTTACCCGAAAGATTACGGATGGTGTGGCAAGAATTCGGTATGGGCTGCAGGAACGGATAGAACTTGGAAATTTAGATTCGAAACGGGACTGGGGACATTCCAAGGACTATGTAAGGGCAATGTGGATGATGCTGCAGCAGGAAAGTCCAAAGGACTATGTAATTGCAACAAATGAAACCAGAACCGTGCGGGAATTTGCAGAAACAGCGTTTGCATCGGCAGGAATTACGGTGAAGTGGCAGGGAAGCGGTGTGGATGAGATCGGAATTGATACGGCTACCAATAAAACTGTAGTGACTGTTAGTCCGCAGTATTTTCGTCCGGCAGAAGTGGAACTTTTGCTTGGAAATCCGGCTAAGGCAAAAGAAGAACTGGGATGGGAACGAGAGATTTCGTTTTCGGAGCTGGTAAAACGGATGGTAGAGCGAGATCTGGATTTAGTGGCACAGGAGAAAAAACAGAGAAGCGGAAAGTAGGGACAGATGAAGGCATTAATTATTGGAGCAGCTGGTTTTGTAGGAGGCTATCTGGCAGAACATTTGCAAAAAGAGTATGGATGGTCTGTTTCTGTGACAAAATTAGAACACGAAACGTTTTTTATAGAAGAGGCAGCGGTCTATGATTTGGATATTTTAGATGAAAAAGCTGTGCAGCAGCTTTTATTTCAGATAGAGCCAGATTATATTTTTCATTTGGCAGCACAGAGTTCCGTAGCACTTTCTTGGAAAAATCCAGATCTTACCATAGATGTCAATATCAAAGGGTGTATTCATGTATTGGAAGCAGTTAGAAAGCTAAAGAAGCAGCCACGGATTTTACTGGTGGGTTCTGGGGAAGAGTATGGAATTCAAAATATCTATGCGGCTACGAAAGCCTGTCAAAATATGCTGGGGACAATTTATGCCAAAGCCTATCAAATGGAAATTGTTTTGGTGCGGGCGTTTAATCATATCGGACCGAAACAGAGTTCGGTTTTTGTGGTTTCTGATTTTTGCAGACAGGCAGCAGAGATAGAAGCAGGAAAGAGAGAACCGGTTCTTTGGGTAGGAAATCTAGAGATAAAACGTGATTTTACGGATGTCAGAGATATTGTTCGTGCGTATGGAATGTTGATACAAAAAGGAAAGGCAGGGGAAAACTATAATGTAGGAAGTGGAAGAGCAGTAGCGATTCAAGAGATATTAGAAAAAATTTTGTCACTGTCAAAGAAAAAGATTCGGATAGAAACTGATCCAAAGAAGCTGCGTCCGCTGGATTTGCCTGTGATTGAAGCAGATATTCAAAAATTGCAGGAAGTCACCGGGTGGAAGCCACAGATTTCTTTGGAGGATACGATAAGGGATATTTTGGAGGATTGGAGAGAAAAACAGAGATGACGATTTCATTTGATGTACTTCCGCTGATTGGAGAACAGATGTCTGGTGTAGGCTATTGTCAGGCGGGTTTGATAACAGAGCTTTTGCAAAAGCATCCAGAATATAATTATACATTTGATTTTTTCTCTTTTCGGAATCATCAAAAAAAGGAAGAGCGTCTGCTGTCTTATCAGACTGAACAGGTAAGGTTGAACCGGGTTTGTTTTCCGGGTGCATTTTATCGGATGATAATGAATTTTATTCCTTTTTCTTATTCCTATTTTTTTGGAAGAGAGGCAGAGATTACGCATTTCTTTAATTATCTTGTACCGCCGCATGTTTTTGGAAAAACGGTAGTGACGGTTCATGATATGGTAATATGGGCATTTCCAGAAACGGTAAGATGGAAAACGAAAGTTCTTTTAAAAACCGGATTAAAACAGTCGATGAAACGGGCAGATCGGATTATAACAGACTCTTATTTCAGTAAACAGGAAATTATAAAGTATTATCCAAGGTATCAGGAAAAAATTCGTGTTGTTCCATGCGGCGTGGATTTAAAGCGTTTTTATCGGATTACAGATCAGGCAGAAATTAATAGAGTAAAAGATAAATTAAAAATAACAGGGGACTATTTTTTATATGTAGGAACGATTGAACCAAGGAAAAATTTACTGCGTTTAATAAAAGGATATCAGCTTTTTTGTAAAAAATATCCGCAAGCACCGCAGCTTGTTTTGGCAGGCGGAAAGGGCTGGATGAATCAAAAATTTTATGCTTGGATTCAGAAAGTGGGGTTGGAAGATCGGCTTTGTTTTACGGAGTATGTGGCATCGGAAGATTTATGTGCATTATATAACGGAGCAGTCAGTTTTTTCTTTCCTTCGTATTATGAGGGATTTGGCATACCGCCGTTAGAAGCAATGGCTTGTGCCGTTCCGGTTTTGGTATCTTTTGAGGCTTCCCTTCCTGAAGTGGTGGGAGAGTGCGGGGTTTATGTAAATGCATATGACGAGCAAAGCATAGCAGACGGAATCGAACGATTGTATACCGATCCGTCTTTGCGCAGGGAGCTGTCACAGCGTGGGCAGGAACGGGCAAAAGAATTTACATGGGAACATGCGGCAGAAAAGTTATATCTGGTATATAAGGAATTGTTAGATGAAACGAAAAATAAAGATACTTGAAGTAAATAAATTATATACACCGCAGATAGGCGGAATTGAAACGATTGTTCAAAATATTGCAGAAAATTTAAAGCATCAGGCAAATATTAAAGTCTTGGTTTGCCAGCCAAAGGGAAAGACCGTAAAGGAATGGGTAGATGGTGTTTTTGTTATTCGCTGTGCAAGTTTTGGAACAGTATTTTCTATGCCGCTGTCCCTTTGTTTTTTCCCTTATTTTCGAAAACTCTCCAAAACAGCGGATTTGATTCATATTCATGTCCCGTTTCCTTTGGCAGATTTGGCATGTCTTTTGTCTGGCTATCAAGGAAAAGTAATTATTTCTTGGCATAGTGATATTGTAAGGCAGAAAAAGATTTTATTGGTTTATAAGCCGCTTTTAAACTGGCTGATTCGCCGGGCAGACTGTATTGTAGCAGCGACACAGGAACAGATTGACAGTTCCCCTTTTATTCGTCCATATGCGGAAAAATGCAGAATTATACCCTATGGACTGAATCTGGAAGAGTATCGTATCAAAGGAACAATTTTAACAGACCGTTTAAATCATAAAACTTATGTAAAAGCACTGTTTGTAGGACGGTTGGTTTATTATAAAGGGATTGGTGTTTTGCTGCAGGCAATGAAGAGGGTAGAGGGATGTGAACTGTTTTTAGTCGGAAGCGGTAAGAAGGAAAAGGACTGGAAAGCGTCTGCAAAAGAGATAAAAGACAGAGTACATTTTTTGGGTGCATTATCTTCAGAGGATCTAAAAAAGGCTTTTTCGGATTGTGATTTTTTGGTTCTGCCGTCGGTGGAAAAAAGTGAGTCCTTTGGTATTGTGCAGTTAGAAGCAATGGCTTATGGAAAACCTGTAATCAATACCGCACTTCCCACCGGAGTACCTTCTGTCAGTTTAGACGGGATTACGGGAATTACAGTAAAAGCAGGAAGTGAAAAAGAACTGGCAGAAGCGATGCAGCGTCTGACAGATCAAAAGGAATTAAGAGAACAATATGGAGCAAATGCCAGAAAAAGAGTAGAAAACCATTTTAATAATCAAATGATTATGAAGCAGATGTTAGAATTGTATCAGTCTTTTACAGAAAAAGAGAAAAGGGAAGGAAAGGAAGCTTAAAAGGATGGAATTTTTACAGGAACTTTATGCCTATCGCACCATGCTTGCTTCGCTGGTAAAACGAGATTTAAAGGGCAGATATAAGGGATCGGTACTTGGATTTTTATGGACATTTTTAAATCCGCTTTTGCAGCTTGGGGTTTATAGTCTGGTTTTTAAAGTAATTTTAAAAAATCCAATGGAGAATTATTCTATACATTTATTTGTTGCATTAGTTCCATGGATTTTCTTTTCTTCTGCTTTAACAACAGGGACAAAGGCAATTTTAGGACAGGCAAATCTGGTAAAAAAGATTTATTTTCCAAGGGAAATTATTCCGATTGCTTATGCAACAAGCAGTTTTATCAATATGCTTTTATCGTTCGTAATTATATTTGCAGTATTATTGATTTCTCCAATGAAAGTTTTTTTAAAACCAGTTTTGCTGCTTCCGATTGTAATGTTCTTACAATATTTTTTAGTAATCGGAGTAAATATGATCACTTCTGCTTTAACCGTTTATTTTCGGGATTTGGAGCATATTATGGGGGTGCTTAGTATGGCTTGGATGTATTTATCCCCTGTGGTATATCCGGTCAGTTATATTGCCGAGGAATATCAAGGTTTCTATATGTTAAATCCTATGACGCCGATTTTGATTGCTTATCGGGATATTTTATATTATGGGATATGTCCAAGCAGTCAGACTTTGGGTTTAATTTTTATAGAGTGTTTGATCTGGTTAGGAATAGGGATTTTGATCTTTTTAAAATTAAAGTGGTATTTTGCAGAGGAGCTTTGAGGATATGGCAGTAATAGAAGTTTTGGATGTAAAGAAAAGTTTTCGGGTATATTCCGATAAAGGAAAAACATTAAAAGAAAAGATGCTGTTTCAAAAAAGAAATCAATATGAAGAACGGCTGGTATTAAATGGAATTTCTTTTCAGGTGGAAAAGGGAGAGGCAGTCGGTCTGATCGGGCACAATGGCTGCGGAAAGAGTACACTGTTAAAACTAATGACAAAAATTTTTCGTCCTGACAGTGGAACGATTCGGATACAGGGGCGGGTTTCTAGTCTGATTGAATTGGGAGCAGGGTTTCACCCGGATATGACCGGAAGAGAAAATATTTATACCAATGCTTCGATTTTTGGACTGACAAAAAAAGAAATTCGAAATCGAATGGAAGAGATTATTGCTTTTTCGGAATTGGAAGATTACATTGATAATCCAGTTCGAACCTATTCCTCTGGAATGTATACCAGACTGGCGTTTTCTGTGGCAATTCATGTGGACGCAGATGTACTGCTGATTGATGAAATACTGGCGGTGGGAGATGCATCTTTTCAGGCAAAATGTTTTGAAAAGCTGTTGGAGATTAAAGCAAAAGGAACAACGATTGTAATCGTTTCCCATTCTTTGGTACAGATTGAACAGATTTGCAATCGTTCGATTTGGATTGAAAACGGAAAGATACAGATGGAAGCCCCTCCAAATGAAGTACATCCAAGCTATTTGGCTTATATGGGAAAACAGAAAAGGGTTCTATCCAATAAAGAGTCAAAACCAGAGTTAAAAAAAGTAGAGAAATCCGTTTTAGAAACGAAAGCTGAAGTTTTGCCAAAATCAGAGGAAGTACAAAAAGAAGAGTGGAAAGCACGGATTGTAAAAGCCGAATTAATCGGAGAAAATGGAACGGCTTGCGGAAATTATCGTACAGGAGAAAAAGTGCTGTTAAAGATTGCCTATCAAGCCAAACCAGAGCAGTTAAACGGTGTTTTAATCGGACTATTGTTTTTTCGAAAGGACAATTTTACCTGTTATGGGACAAATACGTTAAGAGAGCGGCTTGGATTGCTGAAATTAAAGGAAAAAGGCGAAATTTTATGTGAAATAGAAAAATTAAATTTGGTAAAAGGGTCTTATTGGATTGATATTGCAATTCGTTCAGAGGATATGTTCGCTTATGACTATAAGGCAAAAGCGGTGGAATTTACGGTATATTCTACAGTAGATGAGGTAGGGGTGGCGAAATTGGATCATACTTGGAAATTTCAGTAGCAGGGGAGGACGCCAGATTCGAAACCGGTGGGCATCCTGCTGTTCCGGTTTCCAAAAAGCAAGAAGTTCTAAGACTTCTGCCTTTTCTTT
>CAJUGZ010000167.1 GCA_910585855.1 uncultured Lachnospiraceae bacterium
GCAGGGTGTGAAAAAAAAGGGGCGTGTTTAGCCCGGATGATAGGAAAGAGGCTGTTTTATGGCTGATAAAACCCTTCCTTACACCAATTATGTTTCGCTTGTGGTGAGGGCGAATTGCGCCCCGGTCTGTCTGGTTGGGGAAAGGAAAAGGCAGAAGTCTTAGAACTTCTTGCTTTTTGGAAACCGGAACAGCAGGCTGCCCACCGTTTTCGAATCTGGCGTCCTCTGGCGTCCTCTGGTGTCCTCTGGCATCCTCCCTCTATTATCCAATTTCAAAAGACTTCTTGAAGTTTTCTATCATCTGAATTAACTTACAAAATAAAATTTTTATAAAAATCGTACGCTACCAGCGATTTTCCGCTTGAAAATTTGGAAAACTCTAAAAAGTTCTTATTCAATCTTTTTGTAAAATCAAAATATTATCTTTTTTTAAGTTTATAAGTTTATCCTTATAGAGTAAAGATTAGGGTAGCAGAAAGACTAGGGATGTGTTATACTGTAGAAAAAGTAATAAATTGGTAATTTGAGTATTGGAGTTTTCGATAGAATTATAGTGAGAAAAGTTTTAGAGAAAATAGTTGATAAGAATAAAAAGGTGGGAGAAAAAATGAGTTTAGACAGTATCAGTAAATATATAAGTTTAATTTTGCGTCATAAGCCGGAAACGATTAATCTTGTATTGGATGAGCATGGTTGGGCGGATGTGGAGCAGTTGATTCGTGGTATTCAAAAGACAAAACATTTTAATAGACAGATGTTAGAAGAAATTGTAAGGACAGATGCAAAACAGAGGTATTCTTTTAATGAGGATAAAACAAAAATCAGAGCCAATCAAGGACATTCTATTCCTGTGGATGTTGAGTTAAAAGAAACAATACCGCCGGATTATCTATGGCATGGAACAGGTAAAAAATATACAGATTCAATAGAAAAACAAGGGCTTCTTCCAAAAACAAGGCTTTATGTCCATTTATCTGAACAGAAACAGACCGCATGGGAAGTAGGAAAGCGGCATGGAATTCCTATCGTCTATCGGATTGACAGTAAAAAAATGCAGGAGGATGGATTTGTATTTTATCGGTCTGTAAACGGAGTTTGGCTGACAAAACAAGTTCCGGTAAAGTATTTGGAGAGAGAAAATTAGTGTTATAAAAAAGGAATCAGGAGATTTTGAAAAAAAGCGGAAGAAAGAGAGAAGAGATGGGAGCGTGGCGGCTGTGTGAACGTACAAAAGAAAATGTGATTGTATTTTATGATAGAACAGAAGAAAAAGAAATAAAAAAATTATTTCCAAAACAGGCGTCTTCTTTGGAAGAAGCATTGATTCAGTTTCAAAATACACAAAAGAGTAATTTGTCTTATGGAAAGACAATTTATATTGGAAGTCGGTATATTGGGGATATTTGGTGTTATGGAATTCATCAGGAAAAAGAAGTAGATGCGATGTTAAGTTATTGTATTTTTGAAAAAGAATTTTGGAATCGGGGGATTGCAACAGAAGTGGTGAGTGCCTTTTTGGAGGAAGTAATAAGGCGGTTTGCATTAGAAAGTATTGGTGCGTTTACTTATTCTTTCAATAAGGCATCAATTCGAGTATTGGAAAAAAATAATTTTCAGGTACAGGAAATATTTTTAGAAGATGGGGTAGAGTCACAATATTTTATAAAAAAGATAAAGTAAAAAAAGTCTGCATAGAGGGATTCTCTTTGCAGATTTTTTATGTATACGGAAATTTTATAGAGAAATATATTAAATTTTTTGTAACGAATTGGTCTAAAATCGGATATAGGGATAGAAAAATAAAAGGAGGAGATTATGGATGAATTGTATCAGCAAAACGCCGGAATTGTATATCATTTTCTGTATTCAAGATGTCAGAATGTACAGCTTGCGGAAGACTTGACACAGGAAACATTTTTACGGGCATATCAATCGATTGAACGGTATAACGGAAGCTGTAAGTTTTCTGTTTGGCTTTGTCAGATTGCAAAACATCTTTATTATCAATACCTGCAAAAAAATGGTCGTGAAGTGCCGATGGAGTTAGAGGAACAAAAACCTGCTGCAGATCATACAGAAAAACAGGTAATGACAAAGTTAGAATTAATGGATGTATTAAAAGATATGCAGAAACTTCCAGATAAGATGAGAGAAGTAATCTATTTAAGGATTATTGGAGAATTGTCGTTTAAAGATATTGGAGAAATCTTAGGGCAGACAGAAAATTGGGCAAGGGTAAATTTTTATCGTGGAAAGGAACAATTATTAAAAAGGAGGAGAAAGGATGAGTAAAATAAGCTGTAATATTATTAAAGATTTGCTGCCTTCTTATATGGAAAATATCTGTTCAGAGGATACTAAAGAATTTGTAAATCAACATTTAAAAGAGTGTAAGGATTGTAGTGCATTGGTAAAAATAATGCAGGAAACAGAGTTGGTATCTAATCAGACCGATCAAAAAATGGCAGATTCCATGAAGAAAGTAAAAAAACATGTGCAGAAAATGATAGAGTTTGGGGTATTACTTGGACTGATTGGAATAGGAATGGCAGTTTCTGCTGAATATTTTGGAGCAGTTCCTATTCGGTTTTATTATCTGGTGATGCCAGTTTTTTTGGTTGTGCTGCATGGTATTCTTTTGGATTATAAAGAAAATCAGGCAGAGGGAAAACGGAAAAACAGTTTTTATATTATAGTGTCAGTGATGGTAGGATACAGTGTTTTTTTGGAGCTTTTCTGTACAGAATGGATAAAGAAGGGAATCTATCCGTTTGGATTAGAAGAAAATAAAGTTGGTATTTTTTTGTCAAATCAATTTTGGATTAGTATAATAGTACAAGGAGTATTAGCGACAGTTGTTTTTTATACTGTAATAAAAAAAAGAATTTTATATCAAGGTGTACTGGATGGATGTGTCCTTGGAATCAGCATTAATTTAATTTTTCTTTCTTTATTAAGAAGGTTAGATACGATAGATCATTTTATAATGATTCGAAATCAGACGTTGGCAGCAGTTTTGATAGAATGGATTTTAACAGTTGGAGTTTTAAAGATTTTATTTTATAAAAAAAGTAGATAAATTTAGCAAAAACTGTTATAATAAATCTGATAAAAATAGATTGCAGGGTGGTAGAAATAAAATATGGAAAAAATATTGGCATTTCAAATAAAAGAAGGGGAAATGCAGAAATTAAAACAGATTGTAAATCGAATGAAAATTCATTTAATTGCAGTAGAAAAAGAGGTATACCGGCAGACGCTGGCAGATTTATTAGAACAGAAGGTTAATCCTTTGCTGCCAGCTTATGATGGAGATCCATTGGCAGAAAGTATGATTGTAATGGATGGATTTACTGAAAAGCGTTTTGATATTCTGCTTCAGGCAATACAAAATAAAACCGTTCAGATTGATTATAAAGCAGTTATAACACCTTATAATAAAAAATGGAATGTTTTGCAGCTTTATCTGGAAATGAAACGAGAGAAAGCTGCTTATACAAATATAAAAAGTAAGTAAACTATCAAATATAAAAAAGAAGGTGGAAAGATGAGTGTAAAATTGCCGCCGATTGAAAAGATTCATGAGGCTTATAGTGCGGTTGCAGATGGACGTATTGTTTTAAAAGAAAATCAGGCAGATGTAACTTCTTCTGATTTGGCAAAAACATATCTGGTTACTTGGAAAGATGAAGTTTATACTTCAAATGATAATGCTTCTTATTGGCAGGGGTATTTAGGGTATCCTTTGATTGCTGTTCTTATGCTGCAGGGGAAATTGTCGTTCGATCAGGAGATTGCCGACTATTTTAAAGGTATCAATTGGAAAAAATTAAATACGGAATATAAAAATAAATTTTCGGAAGCAGTAAAGCAGATTATGACAAAATTTGAAGCAGACGGAATAGACTGTGATAAAATCAATACTGAGATTAATAAAGTATATCAAGAGATTGGACAGCTGACAATTACAACAAAACGAAGTGCAGCCAGACCTCCTAAGTAGAACCCAAAACGCTGATAGAAACGATAGCGGCAGTGTAAAAACACTGTCGCTGTTTGTTTTTTAATTTTTGAATACAAATTGTTTTGCCTCTTTTTCAGAGAGTTGAAACTTTTCCTGAATTTTTTGAAGGATTGCTTCATCTGAGATAGCAAAATCACGCAAGGCAGATACTAATTGATGAATGGCTTCATTTCTGCCTTCATTTCTGCCCTCATTTCTGCCTTCTCTTCTGCCTTTTTCGATATTTTCTTGATCCCGCATTTGCAATGTCATAAATTCTAACCTCCATTCTCGGTTTTTCTTCGCTTGTTTTACTGCTTCTTTTAATTTTTGGATAAACGAATCTTCTGTTTCTTTTCCTGCTACATAATCTAAAAAAGCCTGTAATTTTGGATGGACATCCGATTTCGTTCCATTTGCGTTTAAAAAGAGTTTTGTTGTCCCATCTTTTAAAGAAAGGGTGGGATCTTCTTTACAGAGATTTTCGAAAGTGTAAAGATGTCGTCCTTTTCCAAATGGATCAAATGGACAAATAAAAATAATAAAACATGGTTTTAACTTATGATAGAGTTCCCCTTTGTCAATCAGTTGTAAATCAAGGATACTTTGGTAGTAACGTGTTCGCTTGGGAAGTTCTTTTGTATCAATAACCTGCATTTCGATATCGTAGATTGTTCCTTTTCCATCTTTGACATAAACATCGAGCCGGATACTTTTTGCATCCATATCGGGGCGGATTGCTTTTTGTAATTCTGGGTATTCGATTCGATCGATGTTTAGATCGGGAAGGATTCGCTGCAGCAATTCTTTACATAATGCGGCATCCTGCATGACTTTTCCAAAGAGAAAATCGTTGGAGATGCTTAATTCTTCCCATGTTTGGTAAAGGTTTGTTTCTGTTGTATGATTCATATTTTTAAGATAATTCCTTTCTATAATTGCTTTTATTGATTAGAAGCTTTTGTTTGTATTGATTTTTCAGGAGAATTTTCTTTTACTCTCATATCATCTGATAATTTATGAACAAAGTTTCTAAATAGTTTTTTACTGTCTTCATCAAGTTTCCAATATTCGATAATTAGACTTCTGATAAAAGTGTCGTTTGAAAGAGTGGCAGCAGCTTTTGCAAATTCGTCTTCTGTAACGTTAAGAAACATTTCTCCGTTACCGTTTCGCAGCCATTCTTCCCGCACGTTAAATTCCCGGCATATATCGAAAATAGTTCGTTCACTAGGATTTCTTTTACCACTGGTTAATTGTGTAACGTATGATTGGTCGATTTTTAATCTTTCTGCAAAACGTACCTTTTTTATGTTGAGGGCTTTAATTAGTTTTCCTATTCTTTCTCCAATATTGTTATCCAAAGTATTCATCTCCGTTCTGATTATTATATTACTACTAAAAAATGGCTAAGTCAAGAAAATTAAAATAAAAAATGGAAGATCTTTAATGAGTTTTTTGGAGAGGGGGACGCCAGATTTGAAAACGGTGAACCGCCTGCTGTTCCACGTTTCCAAAAAGTAAGAAGTTCTAAGACTTCTGCCTATTGATGCATCTAACCGGACAGACCAGAGCGCAATTCGCTCGCATGGCAGCCAAAACGAAATGGACATCCTAAACAATGTTACCTGCCACAAAACAATCGCTTTCCAAAACACATGCGAGCTAAAGGGGTACTTCACATAAGGAAGTACCCTTTGGTGCATTTTAGGAAATTTGTAAAGACGGTTGGCTATGATGAATTTGTAGGAATAATTTAATATACTGGAGGAAACTACAATGAAATCATTATTTGAACAATTCGGCGGCACATAACGAAAAGAAAGCGATTATGCAGTTCCTAATCTTGAAACACCAGACACAGGAAATTTTGAAGTCGGTATTTATGGACAGCTACATTTATATTTTCTACAACATTACCTTAGAATAACTTACATAAACCTACTTACAAGCGGAAAACTTAATGAGTATCTTGTTGAAATTGATAGTCAAGCACAAAGACGTATCTTTCAGATTGTAGAGCAGATGAAACAAGCCCAAGGCATTACCGAACAATTAAAAGAGAATAATCCTATAAAATGGACAGGAATTATGAATTGTATTAGGCAACAGGCGGAAGAAATCGTTTTAAAAGAAATGATTTATAGCTAATTAGGGACGGCATCGGCGTGAAGTTGATGCCGCCTTTAATCTTATGAGAGTAGAAATCTTGATGCGTTTGTTGTATAATTGATTTGTAAAATTTATGGTTTTTATATCGAATCCAAGAAAAATCATTTTGCATAGTCTTAATAAATTTGTTATGAAAGGAAAAACATATGAAAAAGAAAACAAAAAGTGACTCTTTGCCAATATTTATAAAGGTCATATATTTTGATGAGCCTACAGCGCAAGACTATATTGACATCGTTAATGGAGGTAGGTTGGATTGGAGTAAAGAAGAAAATAAAGAAAGAGCAGCAAAAATTCTTACAGAAATAGAGGCACAGGCAGAAGGAGGATTTAATATTCTAAATTTTATTAAAGCCTCTTTCTCTGGTGGTGTGAGTAGTAATATTTCTGGTGAGATTTCTAAAATGCTAGACACAACTTTAAAAAACACTTTATTGACAGATTACATATCCGAAGCATTTAAAGATAATAATGTAAGAAAATTTGAAAATGACGGTGTGTATGCTCCAGAAAATTCTGTTTCCATGTATAAGATGTATAGCTCTTATTTGACAATAGTCCCCAAAGAGCAGTTACCTATTGATATGGAAAAGTTAAATGAGGCTTTATTAGGAGAACGCGGATATTATGCAATGTTATTGGCAAGTGAAAAAACACCTACATGCGTTTTGAGATTTAATATAAAAGCATTCAAAAATAATTACAATCTTGCTGATTTATCCAAAATGAAATTAACTTATTATGGTGTGAAAGTGGGAATATGCAAGAAAGAACAATTATCTATTGAGAAAGAATTTGAATTAAAATCTGAGAATGCAAAGCCGAAACCAGAAAATATTTTGGATGGAACGACACCCGAAAACGATTTTCTGGAAGTATATGATATTGTATTGGCAGGTGTTGTGTGTGAATAAAATCATTATTTTTTATGGTTCAAATAGAGAATTTAACAAAAAAATCCCAAGAGATAGTCGTAATCTTACTGATGTTGTAATGGAATTAGATAGTGACAGTAAAAATATGATTGTACATATTCCAGAGCTTCAGAAAGAAAATAATGATACAAAAACTGAAAAAGAAAAATTGAAAGTTGCTAATTTTGTGATAAATTCGGATGAATATTCTGGAGTTAGAGAGCATGTAATAATAAATTTTGCTAATTTTATAGCAAAAATGGACATTCAAAATATGTATATCCAAAATCCCCCGATACACATTAGCGAACAATTACATCGGATTTATGACGAAAAGAACATAATACAAGAAATTCGGCAACCTTACAATGGAATAACTAAAACTATTCTTCAACAGTTTTATAACGGATATGATGATAAAATTATAGGACAAGAAATAGCAAAAATGAAAGTTCTTCAAGCTTTATATCCACTAATGGATAATAAGCAGAAAAAGCCTATGGTTATCTTGTTTTATGGAGATTCTGGGATTGGTAAAACAGAAACAGCCCATTATCTTGCTGAGTTGCTTGATGGAAAATTGATGAGAAAACAATTCTCTATGTATCAAAACAATCAGTTTGGAACGTATTTGTTTGGCGGAAGTTATGGAGAGGGTAGTTTTGCAAAAGACTTATTAGACAGAGATTCTAATGTCATTTTGTTAGATGAATTTGATAAAGCAAATCCTGTTTTTCATAGTGCTTTTTATCAATTATTTGATGAAGGCGTTTATGAAGACCGAAATTACAAGGTCAATCTGGATTATGCTATTATTATTTGTACTTCAAATTATAAAACAGAAAATGAGATTAAAGAACAATTAGGCACTCCTATCTTTAATCGCTTTGATGCAGTTATCCACTTTGAGGATTTGTCTGATGAAGCAAAGGAAAAAATAGCGAGGAATTTTATTCAAGAATCTATTGAGGAATATGAAGAAGATGGTATAGAAATGAATAAGAATATTTTAATGCGTTTACAAAAATCAGCGATTGCATATTCAAATGCACGAGAAATTAAACATCTGATTCAAAATACTTTTTCACTATATGCTATAAGGCAACTATGTCTAAATGATGTGACAAATGAATCAAACGATTAGAAATTGATGACCATTATTTGAGGATATCTCTTAAAATATTGAAAGGAATTTATAAATATGGTGTGTGCGTATTGCGGAAAGGAAGCAAAGGGAACTAAAGAACATATTGTTTCAAGTGCAATATTAGATTTGTTTCCAGAATGTTATATAACCTTTGATGAAACGAGAAATAGGATTCATGAATCAGACCCTATGGTAAAAGATGTTTGTGCTGAGTGTAACAATAAACGGATTTCATATATTGATAGTTATGCCAAAGATTTCATAGCGAGATACTTTATTCAAACTTATAGTGAAAATGACGAGGTTGAAATAGAATATGATTATGTTATGATTCAAAAAATGCTATTGAAATATGCCTACAATGATATGCGGTCGCATAAAGAAGATTGCTCATTTTTTGATGAAGAAATAAAACAATTTCTTATGAATTCCAATAATACTATTCCTAAAACAAACATTACTATTTTGTGTGGGATTGCTGTTAATGTTTCTCCTATTCCCGATGCAATGTTTGGAAATCTTAAATTACGTTGGGGTAAAAATCCATTTTTTTACTCAAACAGTACGATAAGAAACGTAAACTATGAAACAGGACAGATTACTTTAAATGATGATATAGAAAAAGAAAGTTTTCCAGATTTAGAAATTTCATATGTATTTAGATTTAATAGCGTTCAGTTTTTATTGCTTTGTTGGGACAAAAAATCAAATAAAATTGAACAAAATCGTACCGTTTTGCAATACCAATATCCATATTATTTGATGAATGAGAATGAAACAAAAGCAGTGTTGCCTATATGTACAGACGAATTAAATTACCATAGATTTGACCATATACATGTTCGATGGGATGGATTATTTGAAGTTGGTTTAATGAGAAAGTATGCAAACGGTGGTAACTATGAGTATAAAGAATTGTATGAAAGAGCATGGAAAGAGGAAGAAAAAAAGATAAAAGACGAACATCCTCGCTAAATAATTTATAAATATTTAGGCTTGTGTAAAAGATGTTATGTCTCACCAAGCACTGAATTGGGTTAACCAAATTCGCTTGTTAGGGACATTTGTCCCTAATACCCCATATAAGAAGGCAGAGTCAGTAGCAGGTAGGAATCCCTCACTGCTTACTGGCTCTGTTTTTTATTCCGCAATTTTTTACAATTCAAATTTTGTGCTTATTGATATGATATTA
>CAJUGZ010000168.1 GCA_910585855.1 uncultured Lachnospiraceae bacterium
CCATGCAGGGTGTGAAAAAAAAGGGGCGTGTTTAGCCCGGAGAATAGGAAAACGGCTGTCTTACGGCTGGTAAAATCCTCCCTTACTCCCATTGCGTTTTGGCTAAAATGAGGGCGAATTGCGCCCCGGTCTGTCTGGTTGGAGAAAGGAAAAGGCAGAAGTCTTAGAACTTCTTGCTTTTTGGAAACCAGAACAGCAGGTTGCCCACCGTTTTCGAATCTGGCGTCCTCCTGTGTCCTCCCTCCATTCTCCAATTCCAAAAGACTTATTATGGATTCATAGTTTTTATTAACTACATTATTATTACACTACGTCTGAAAGATCATCATTTTTTGTTGGCACTTAGGCGTGTTTTTTCATGTTCTTTCAAACGGGCAAAATATAAATAGCAAATAAAATTTTCAGAATAGATCATGGTAAAATAAAAATATTTGTATTAAAATTTTTTATAGAAAAACTTAAAATAAAAAAGGATTTAGAAATAAACGAAAGGAGAGCAGTATGGAAAGTCAAAAAGATGAAACAGGAAGATTAATTTTTAAACAGAGAGTGCAGAAAAATATTTCTGAGAAAGAATTATCCAAGGGATTGTGCAGTATTTCAGAATATCGAAAAATAGAAAAAGGGGAAAAGGCAGCAGGAAGGATGCTTTTAAATGCACTTTTTGAGCGATTAGGATGTGCATCAGATAACTTTTCTGTTATTTTAGAGAAAAAGCAATATGAACTTTACGATTTGCATAATCGAATTGAGAAGGCATATCTTATGCAGGAAACAGAAAAATTATATCAAATGACAGAATTATATAAGGACAAAATTTCAAAAAAAGCAAGATGTGAGCATCAGTTTTATTGTAAAATGAAATTTTTAATGGAGGAACATTCTTATCATAAGATAGAAGAAGTAGAGGAAACTCTGATTTCTATTATTCAAATAACGATTCCGAATTTTACGATAGATAGTATTTTTGATTTTTATTTTTGCAAGGAGGAAATTTTTTTATGCTGTCTTTTAGCTTCTCGATATTTGAGATATGACGAAAGAAAAAAAGCAAAAGTTTTATTAGAGAATTTAATGCTATATGTAGAAAAAAGTAATTGGGATATAGAGGAAAAGGTAAAAGTATATCCGGCAATAGTTGTTTTATTGTTTCAAGTTTATGATGTATGGACAGACAATGAAAAGTGGTTGTCTGCTGTTCAGAAAGCGATAAGTTTGCTGTCAGAAACCAGCAGAACAATATTAATAGAAGAATTATTGGCAGGATACCAGATTGGAATGAAGGAAAAGATTAGAAAAAGACAGAGAAAATTTACAGAATTAGAAGAGGTTAATTACAAAAATATAACAAGAGAGTTAGAGTGTATTCGGGAGTTAAAAAAAGAATACAATATTTCTTATAAAAATAAAGAAATTTCAATACAAAATTATGAGTATAATGAAGTTTATTTATTACCAGAGATGATTTTAGATTATCGGACTCGGGCAGGACATTCTCAAATCAAACTTGGAGAAATGATTGATATAGAGTGGGAAACGATATCCCGTTATGAGAATGGAAGAAGTAATCCGGTCAAAAAAAATTATTGGTTTCTTTCGGAAGAAATGGGACTGCCGCATTGCAAACATGGTGTACATTTACCAGTGGAAAAGTATGAAATTTATCAGAAGATTAGAGAAATAGAACAGTATTTATTTCGACATGAATTTATTTTGGCAGAGCAGTTATTTTTGGAGATAGAACCATTAATTTCAAAGGAAAGGGCAGAAAATAAACAATATTGTATATGGATAAAAGCAATTTTGGAATTTTCTTTTAAACGAATTAGTGAAAGAGAAAAACTGCAGCGGTTAGAAACAGCATTATATTGTACGTTTCCTAATTTTTGTGTAAAGAAATTTGATTTTTTAAAGCATCATATTCCAAAACGGCATGAAGCAATTTTATTGAGTCAAATAGCTGTTTGTTATGAGGAATTAGGAGAAAGAGAAACGGCAATTCAAATTTTAAAAACTATTTTGGATAGTTATAAAAAAAGTAAAGTGAAAGAAGAGTATCATAGTTTTGTAATTTCCTTAGTTATGGTTAATTATTTAGAGTATTTGGGAAGACAGGGAAATTATAAGGAAGCATTGGATGAAATAGAAAAAGTATTGAAAATGCAATTAGAATTTCAGAGAGGAAGTATGATACCTTATTTGATTTATGCAAAGGGATGGAATTTGTTGAAAATGGAAGAAAATCAAATGACCGAGGAAAAAAAAGAACTTTGTATGAAATATTATCGGCAGGCATATTGGATAAGTGGTTTTATAAATGATTTTATTATGCAGCAAAAAATAGAGAAATTGTATAGAAAAGATTTTGGAAGAGAAATTTGCAAAGATTAATACTTATTTTATATCAAATTTATATTGATGTCTATGACATTTTTTGAAAAATTTATGTCAAAAAAAGGAGAAAAATGTCATAGTATTTGGAAAGAAAATGTGATATACTACGTCGAGTGGATAAATTTTATATATAATAGTTATACTAAAACACTTATCTGCTTGATGTAGTAAAATAATAAAATAATGGTAAGGGGAGAACAGGGGAAAAGTGATGAAACAAAGAATACGATGGATAATTTTTATTCTTTTCATATTAATAATAAAAAGCTCGCCTAGTATTGCGTCCGAAGAAAATCGATTTAATTTAACGAATAATGAGATTGTATTTCTTTTTGATTCAAGCAGTTCTATGGATATACAAGATAAAAATAAAGAGGCAGTTGATGCCGTCAGACAGGCGATATATAGTGTTCCTGTGGATTATCAGATTGGTTTTGTTGCTTATCATACAGGAATACAGTTAATCATTCCATTTGGAGAAGGGTTAGAACAATGGGACAGACAGCTTGAAACAATCGCTTATTCCGGTTATACCAATGCAGGAGAGGGATTGTATCAGGCAATGAAGCTGTTTTCAGAAAAAGAGGATATCAATCGTTCCATTATTATGCTGACAGATGGAGAAATTGATATGCCAAACAGTCAGGAGAAAGAAAATGCCAGAGCATTGTATCAGGAGATGATACAAAAAGCAAAGGAAAAGGGAATAAAAATATATATCATTGCAGTGGGAAGTCAGTGGAGTGATACAGAAGTACATATTTTTGACGGAGCAGAACAAACGGATGGGGCAATCTATTGGGAGGGGCAGTCTGGAAGTCTATCTGAGATTATAAAACGTATCTTATATGATCGTATCAATTTTCCAAAAAATACAGTAGAAGTTGCAGAGTATGCAGAAATCGAATATAGCGATAAAACAGAATCTTCAATAAAACATGGTTTTGTTGATTTAGAGCTTTCTATGCCAAAAGCGGAGCAGGTAAGAATTGTTTTGCTGTCTGATAATGAATTTTCGCAGGTAGAGGCAGAGTATCAGGCAAAAAGCGGACGGATCGTAACAGGACAGCATTTTGCAGCAGTTGATTTAATTGAACCAGAAGAGGAACATATTGCAGTATATTTTCAGGTATCCGATCTTTCGAAAGTAGAAGCATATTTTATAGCAGAATATACCGCAAAAGTAGAAACACAGGTTGTTTATAGAAAGGTGGAAGTAAATGCACAGGAACAACAGGGCAAAAAAGTAGAAGAACCATATTTCCAAAATTTTGCGGATATTAGTTTTTATTTGACAGATAAAGATGGAGTTTGTTTATGGGACAGCGGAAATTATGAAGGCAGAGAGGTATTATTTACGATAAATGGGGTTTTAGAAACAGGAGTGATCTCGGATGGAAAGGTTTTGTATTCTATGCAGATAGATGGAGTAGAGAAAGCAGATATTACAGTAGATACCAGTACATTTCCAGAGCAGTTAAAGATGATACAGGCTTCTCCGGTTTTCTTTTCATTGCCGGAAGATCCTGTTATAGAGCCAGAACCGGATTATTGGATGCTTCAATTAATAATATTTTTGCTGATATTATGTTTAGTGGGAATCGTAATTGCTTTTTTTCGAATGAAAAATAAAAAAAATACCGTAATTTTTATGGAACAGGGAGAGAAGGCAGGATTAAAGGAATTAGCACAAAAAAAAGATAAGAAGGACTATACCTATACAGGAAAATTAAATTTATATGTGGTAAAGACTCAATCGGAACAGGATATTCCGCCTCAGACCTATCGTTTATTTGGAAAACAAAGTAAAGAGATTACGTTATATCAGATTTTAAATACTTGCAGTATTTCATTAGGGGATATTGGCGCAGAAGGGATTTCTTTTTATCCGGGTTCGAATCACTCTTTAATTGTAATCGATCAGTCGGAGGGCTGTACGATATTAAGGGGTATGGAAATTGTAAAAAAAGGAGTTGGTTATCCTATTTATTATAATGGAAAATTAACAGTTACCTTTGAAGATGGTGTAACAGAAATGGAAATACACTATAAAAATTTAAAACCAAGTGAACAAGAGGAGGATTACAAATGAAAGATGTAATCAAACAGACAAACAGAACAATGCTGATGGAAGAAATCAATCCTGAGAAAATGGATTTTTTAACATTGGTAGGAGATGTGCGGGGAATGGAAAGCCTTTCAGATGATAGAATAAAGGAAATTCATAGTCATCTGCTGGTTCGAAGCTTTGATGAAATGCTGGAAAAATTTACACCTGTTGTATACAGCTATTTTGATGTAAACAGCCAGAAAGTAGCATATACACTGAAAAAACCAGAAAATGTTCCAGAGGGGATGCTGACAGAGATTCCATTAAATCGAAAAAATGATTTTATGGGAATGTTGATGTCCATGATTGATACAAAGCGTTCAGAAGGAATGATTAATTCAGATTTTAAATTTGAAAAATTAACAGATATGATTTCTCCTAGAAAAGTAATGGAGGAGATTCGGCAAAATCGAAGAGAACTGCAGTATACCTATTCCCAATATGATAAATTAGAAGATGGTTCACCTCAAAAGCTGGATTTGGCAGATAAACTGAATTTTATGTTTGAAGAAGCAAGTGCAAATTATAATAATGTAATGGCAATGCTGCCACTGGCAATCGAAGATATTAAAACAAGGCTTTTGTTGGGAGATAACGGAGAAAAAAAGGATAATACGCCGCTTGCATTGGGTGTATTAAGTATGGGAGAAGAAGGAGAACTGCGTATTTTAGAAGCCCCTAAGACAGAGGAAGCAGCACTTACTGTAGTAGATGACAATGCAAATACCGGATTAATAGAAGCACTGAAAAATGACTATGAAACATTAAATGAAGAAAACAATGAATATGTAGAAGCATTGGTGGCAAGAACATTTTGTCCGCTTGCTTCTACTATGGAAAGCCAGATTGATCGGGAAAGAGAAGTGGCAAATTATAATTCTTATTTAGAATTTTATAAAGATTCAAAAGATGCGTTTATTAAAACAGTAAGACCATTGATTGAAAAGTTATTGGGTATTTGGTGTTATTTTGAACAGTACCCAAAAAAGATAAAAGGTATGTGTCCTTCTCTTTTGATTACCAATATTTCTAATGAGATGATGGCAAAAACCAGCAATATTTCCCGGCTGATTACTTACTTGAATACAGTAAATGCGAAAAATGAATTTAGCAATACGGTATGGTATGCGATTGTACCATCGGTATCTTTAGATCAATACAGTAAAATGAAACTGACAAGAGAGCGGTTTCAGGGAAATCGTGTAACGAAAAAAACAGATGTAAACAGCGTAGAGTCGCTTGCCCGTTTATTGGATGTGTGGAAGGATTATGGGGTACAGTGTTTTTTTAGTTATGAAACAGGGGATAGTACAACCTTTAATACTTTGGCAACAGAAGGAATCGAAAAATATGAAGAGCGCTGTGCGCCTTTAATGGGAAAAGCCTACAGTGAATATGCAATTCCATGCCTTCCTAATTTTACAGTGATTCCAAAAGAAAAATCAGGTGTGATTTTAGACAGTCGTATGCTTTTAAATGAGCAGGGAGATGTGGAATTGTCAAAGGAAAAAGAAGATATTATGAAGATTTGGATTGAAGGAATCTATGTAGGAGCGGCTTATGTGGCAGCAGGTATTGTATCGGCTTATCAGTGCCCGGAATATTTAAATAGTTGTTTTAAAAAGAATGTAGATATGGAATTGCCGGGAGTGCGTTTTGATATTGAGGCAGAGGAACACTCTTTGGCTGTCTGTACGGCAATGTCAAAAGAAATTACCGGATTTACCAATTCGATTAAAACCGATATCAACCGCAAGAACTTTGGTTTTGTATTTTCTTCTGAAAATGCAGTTTATAAAGGAAATGATATTACCAATATTATGGTTTATAAGAGCAGAAATTTATTGTCAGATGGTTATACGTTTGAGCCAATCTATAAAACACAGGTAACAACCTATGTAGAGCGTATTTTAAGACATGCAACAGGAGATTTTAAAGAAGATGCCATTGTTCAGTTTTTTTCCAATAACCCACGCAGTCAGAAAAGCAAATGGCTGTCAAAGAGAGAGGCAATTAATGCCATACTTGGAAAAGGGGATGACATCGAATATGAGATTGATGAAGCCGCTGGTTTTTGTATTTTAAATATTACTTTTAATGGAAATGTAAAGAATCTTGAGGTGGAAATCAATCGTTTAAATGCTACCAATAGGGAATAACTGTTTTGCTAGTCTGGCAAAAAAGCAGGATTTCCTTGGTATAAATAAATAAAAAACAAAGGAGGCAATAACATGGGTTTTCGAATGGAAGTTACAGGTGGTGCAGAAGCGATTCACTTTGATGAGAGAAGTATTACAAGAGTGGATTTTGATTCTAAGTCTGCATTGGATTCTAATGCACGGGCAACAGACTACAGCCTTACTGTAAAGGTATGGGGAAAGATGCTGTATAAATTAGGAGGGGAGGGAAGTGATCCAACATTGGGATTGGCACAGTGGAGTCAAGTACCTTCCGAAAAGGCAGATTGTTATCGAAATGTAGAAATCAATGTGGTTTCGGCAAGTCAGGTAGTCAGACAGTTTACACTTCCAAATGCATTTGTAATGGAATATTCAGAGGAAGAGGATGACGAAACAGGAGTAGGAACATTTTATATCCATATGAAGCAGAAAAAAGATGAAAATGCAGCGATTCGGATTGAAGGCGGATTTGGCGGAGAATAAGGAAAGGAGAGAAAGCAATGTCATATAGAGTAACAGTTGAGGGTATGGAGAGTTTTGAGATTGCAAAAGAATGTGTCAGAAGCGTGAAGTTTACAACGGATATTCCTTTGGATTCTAATGCTAGGACAAAGGATGTAGGAAGTACATTGACGATTACAGGAAGAATTTTAACGGCGGTGGATGGAGATCCGTTTGATAGTACGAGGAAATTGGCGTTATGGTCGGCAGTTCCGGCGGAAAAGGCGAATTGTTATCGGAGAGTGACGGTGGAGCATATTGCGGCAGGGATTATGGAGCGTAAATATTATTTTCCAAATGCATTTGTAGTGGATTATAAAGAAGATTTTGGAGATGCAGAAGGGACAGGGACTTTTACGTTAATTATTAAGCAGAAAAAAGATAAATTGGGTATGATTACAGTGGAGGGCGGATACCCTGCATAAAAAGTCTTAACTTGTTTTTATGGGGGGACGCAGAAAGCGAAAGGAAGGTCTATTCCGAGCCCGCTTGCGCTTAGCATTTCCTCGTGATGACCCTTCATAGACCTTCCTTTCGCTTTCTGCTAAGATTACCAACCGTAATAAAAGGATATGGTTATATAATACTTCTGTTTTTTGGCGTCCTTTCCAAGAAAAATTCCCCCTTGTTATGGGAAGTTTTATAAAAAATTAGGCTTGTGGGTCAAGTTAAGTATAAAAAGTTTGGGAGATGGGCGTATCTGACAGAAAGGATGCGCCTGTTTTTTGATATAGGAAATATTTGCAGATAAAAATTAAACAAAGGGGAAGAAAACGATATGGATTCAAATAAAGAAGCATTTGATTTGATTGTTTATATTTTAGAACAGATGACGGAGGATAAGGAGAAATATGATCAGGAAGCAAAGTTTGAAACTGTTGTAAAGGAAGCAATTATAGAAGCTATATGGAGAAAGAAAATAATAGAAGAAAAAGAAGCTTATTGTACTTGTGATGCACGTGTAATGTGCCAGTATGCATTTCGTAGTTCAGAACCAGTACATATAGTAAAAAATCGTGCATTAGTTCATATTGGATCGTTTGGATTGTTAAATCAGACAGATATTGAATTGAATCGGACTTTTTCAGGATGTATGAAGGCATCAAAAGAAGAAAAATTTAAGTGTAGTGTAGATAAGAAATCTATAGCAGGGGGAACATGGCAGAGAGTAATTAGTAAAAATGGTGAAGGAGAAGAAAAGAAATTTGTTTGTGAAGATTCTTATATGATTTGTACAAAATATGGTGGCATTATTTATTTTTGTAATAATGGACAAACAGACTTGAAAATTCAAATAAAAGCATCATTTGAACAAAGATTAGATTTAATATTGGATGAAGAATTATATGAAAAGAATGAAACCTATCGATTGACGGCACAATATATTTTTCAGGTTACAGAAATAGATGAAGAACGTTTTGGAGATACATTAGTAAAAATAAAAGAAGTTTATAATAGAAATAAAGAGAGGTATGAAAAGATTTCTAAAGAAAATGGCTATATTCCGCCTGAACTGATTGCAGCTATTCATTATGAGGAAAATGCACAAGATTTTTTAAATGAAACATTTGATGTTTATTTGCATAATGGAATGGAACTTGGGAAAATAAATACGATTTATCCTGAACCAGATCTTATGGAAAAAGGAGAATTTGATATTGCAGCAGTAGATGCTTTGAAAGGAAAGGGTAATTATCTTATTGGGAGAGCCAGAAATTTAAGGTTGACGCCAGAAAGTAAAGATTTAATAGCAATGACAGCTTTTGCAGCAGTTTATAATGGATGGGATGATAAGGATAAAGGAAGAAAAGCTTGTGTTTATAATGGTACAAATATATATGAAAAAGGTTTATATACTTCTGATTATCATTATGATGCGGAAGCAATATATCAAAATTGTGGAGCGTATCTGATATTACTTACTTTGTTAAATCAGGAATAAAAAATAAGAAGGAAGTTGTTATGATAATAAAGCCGATTAAAAAAAGAATGTTTTTTATTTATTTCATGATAGTTATAACAATTTATATTTTATATTGTAATATTAACAATCATTTTGCTTATGAATTATGCCATCTTCCAAGTGCCTATATTTCTGTTTCAAGAAATGGGGAGGAGCAGAAAAAAACGCCTGTTCAAAATCCTTATTTTTATCAAAATCGGGAAAAAGTAATAGAATATGAAGGATATTTTTATCTTCATACTTATGTGGGAATA
>CAJUGZ010000169.1 GCA_910585855.1 uncultured Lachnospiraceae bacterium
TACAGGAATTTCGTTTTGCCCTCAGTGAACAGATAAGACAGCAGGTATTTTATACTATTTTCGTTAAAAAAGTCGAAACACAGTTAAAATCAGATACTATAATTAACTCTTTGAAGCAGTTGGTTCGGCAACAAGGATATCATTTTTAAAGTTGTAAAGTCGTGGTAATAAATCAATTAATTCTTTTATCTCCATATTTTTCACCTCAATTTAATTATACCAGAAAATGGATTCTTATGGAAGAGCAATTAAGTTGGTGCATATAGGAGTAGCCACCATAAGAGAGTTGATTTAGTTTTTTAACAGAATTTGGTTTTTACTTATTTTTTATACATATATTATATCTATTTTACATATATAGTAATATTTAGAATGTATGTATAAAAGTAAGGAATTTTTGTAGAATCAATTTTAAATCTTTCTAATAGATAAATGCCTTGTAAAAGAAAATAAAATTAATTCTGTCGTATTTTTTGTATATTTTAATAAATCATTTTGCGCCCTAAACTTGCATCATTCTTTCGATCCAGATAGATTTTGTTCCTTTCCAAAAGAAAGAGCTTTACTCTATTGTTTTCAATACTTCCTCATAGGTATATTCGATCTCCAAATTTCTATATCATTCAAATTCTGTTCTTTCAGCCAGTCTTCCAAATCTGCATTTGTAAAATCAAAATCTCCATCAGGGTTTACAATAATATTAGTGATACTTTTTAAATCAAATGGCACATCAATATAAGGCTTTTTAATATTTTCTTGTTTAAAACCTTGTGTATAATCATCTGGTAATTCATTATTGTTTATAACTTCCTCTGGTACAATTAGGGTAGCTCTATATTTTTTTTCCGCCTCAAAACTTTCATGCTCTATAAAAATACGCATATTATTTATTACACTGGTCAGCACTTCTATAACCATATCTTTTCTACATTTTTTATCTGGAATCTCTGAAAAGAGTTCTATAACATCTTCTAAAAATGCGTAGATACATTGTCTTTTATCTTCTTCCGTATACCAGACTTTTCCCCAGATAATTTTAATATTTTCAGTGGCTTTCATATGGTCTTCTAATTCTGTAAAATTGATAGATACCCCCTTCAATGTCGTCAACTTAACGATTGTCAAAAGATATCATCAAAATTTATCTACTAAATTATTTGATAAATATGGTTGTTAATTTTCACAAAATTAAATATTTACAATCAAAATAACCTTAAGTTGACGACATTGATACCCCCTTATCCCTCTGTGCATAATAACTCCACATAGGACGTAAATCTCCATCCATTGAAAAAGAACAAGTATATACTTTACAAATTGGTTTTACGCTATCTATATCTCTATTTTTATTTATTGGTGAATAAAAAGGATATCGTTGAGAATAACTTTTTATTTTGCTAAGTACATCCTTATCAGTTAAAATATCATATAACTCCTTGTCCATAGAAGATTTTTTTCTTTCTACAGCTATCCTTAATATTCTAACTGCTTCTTCAAATTCTGTTGTATCACTCAGAAAACGAGTATCACTAAATCGTAATCGCTTACTATTTATAATGTCTTCTAATATATTTTTTCAACAGTAATGAAAAATATCATACCTCCAGTTTGTAGCTCCATCTACTGCATAATAGTCTAAAGCTAACTTATGTTTGTTTGAAAATTCCTCTTTCATGCCTACATATTTACTAAGGTTCAGCTCAATAGACATACAATTAGTATAAGATTGTGGCACTCCTGTACATTTTAAAATACGCTGCAAAGAGAGTTCACTATCAATAATTCTCCTTGCACTTTTAATATTTGTCAAACATACCATGCAACTTTTTTGCCATAACGTCGAATTTACATATGCGTCATGTAATTCTGCAAAAACTCTTTCCATAATTTTTCCTCTCTTCTATACATCAGTATAAATTTTATGATGGTTTCTTGAATTAGAAACTGTCCCATCGCTATTGAGAACTTCTTTAACTTTTACAGTAAAGATATTTTCACCTGCTGTATAATAGGTTGCAATTCCATCATCATGAGCGTCAATTCGATCAACACCACATTTTCCAACCTCAATTATTCCTTTATTACTTTTTATCTTACGAACAAACATCTTAAAGAATCCCCTTTTCCTCTGGCACATCAAAATAATTATCCAAATATCTTGTCAAAATACGCTCAATCGCAACTGTCTTTGTTTGTCCAACTTCTTCACAATATTTTTTGAGTTTTTCATAAACTTCTCGTTCGATATAATAATTCACATATCGCCCGTCTTTCTTTGCTCTTGCCATATAATCCCCCTATAATGTTTCACAAAAAGGGAACAATTGTTCCAGTCTTTTTACTATTCGTTGTTGTTCCTCTATAGGTGGAATTGGAATCAATAAATTTTCAACTTGATTTAAGTAAAATCCTTTTTGAGCTGTTCCTGTTGCCTTGGAAATCATATGTTGTTGTATAAAAGGAGAATCCAAAACATATTTTAAATAACAGTTTAATATTTTAGTTGATATAACCGCTACACTACGTTGAAATGATATATTATAGCCTCCGTTATAAATACAACTTCGTCCAAGTGTACCCACTATAGTAAAAAATATATCACCAATTTGAACCTGAGTACGCAAATTCTCTTGTTCAAAAATTTGTTTTGTAAGATATCTAGCCTGGTTCAAATCAACTAATTTATTGAAATTAATATTTTGTGCTGAAAGCATTAAATATTCTGTTTTCTCTAAAACACCTTGGGGAGGATTGTGATCACCATCTACAATTTTAGTACAAATCATTCTTAGTCTGCTCCATCTCCAATTATCAGGAATATCAAATGGAATATCATTTTCTTCAATAGGTGGTAATGCTTTTTCTTTTTTAATTATCTTTTCTTTAATAAGCTTCTTCTTTTCTTCTTTAATAGCATCCAACATTTCATCAACAGAGCTATCACTATCAAGTTGCTCTGTTAATTTTCCCTGTATTGCTGCCTGTAAAAGAGCATTTTTTATATCGTCTGGAAAAGTAGAATCTAATGTTACTATTTTGTCAGAAACTGATTTAATATTTTTCAACTCTACATGAGTATCATTTTCTAAGCTTTTTTTTAAATTTAAAATTGCAGTTGATAGTTCTTTTTCTAATACTCTTTTCTTTGAAATATAGATAGATATAGTTTCTTCTGGAGAAAGAATCACTTTTTCCTTATTCGGAAATCCGCAAAAATCAAAACTATAACCACTGTTAATAATTTCAGATACGGGTACTTTTCTTGCTTTCCATGTTTCTGTCATGGAATTATTTTCTTTTTCATCTTTTATCTCTAAACGATTATCCCACCATTCGTCTACAACAGAAAAGTCCTCCCTCTTAATAGGGTTCTTTTTCATAGAAAACTTCTGTCCTTCTGGCAAATCAAAGCGGTAAAACCATGTTTCTGTTGTTACTCCAGTATTATCAAAGAACAAAAGGTTAGTAGTAATGTTTGTGTATGGAGCAAAGCAAGATTCTGGCAAGCGGATCACTGTATGTAAATTAAATTCTTCCACTAATTTCTTTTTAATCGCTGTTTTGCTGTTGTCACTTCCAAACATAATTCCATCTGGAAGAACTACACCACACCTGCCGTTCTTATTCAAACGATACATCATCTCAATTATAAATAAATCTGCTGTTTCTGAATTTCTAAGTTCAGCAGGAAAATTTTTCTGAATAACTTCAAGCTCTGAGCCGCCGTAAGGTGGATTCATAAGAATAACGTCAAATTTTTCATCATCTGTATATTTTCTTACATCCTGTTCCAAAGAATTTCCATGTAGTATGTCTGGATCTTCTATATCATGGAGCATCATATTTGTGACGCAAAGCATATATGGAAGCTGCTTCTTTTCCACTCCGCAAAATGATTTCTGCATAATATCAAGCTGTTCTACTGTAGGATTCTGCTTTTTCATATGCTCTAAAGCATCTACTAAAAATCCGCCTGTCCCACATGCAAAATCCGCTACTTTTTCTCCGATTTTTGGATCAACTTTATCCGTTACAAAAGTAGTGATTGCTCTTGGGGTAAAAAACTCTCCATTATTTTTCTGTAATCCTTTCAGAAGTGTTTCATATACATCATTAAAAGCATGTCGGTCACTTCCGTCATTAAAATCAATCTCGTCAAATTCATTGATAACCTGTCTCAAAAGAACGCCATTCTTCATAAAATTAGATGATTCTTTCATAAATTCTTTCACAAGAAGAGCTGGTCTGGATGTATTTGTAAAAAGAAATACATCTTCATTCTTTTCATTTTTAATTGCATCACCTGACAGCATTTTAAAAAGCTTATTATTTATAAAATCAATCAGTTCTTCCCCTGTCATCTGGTTTTTTACAGAAGTAGAAGTCGCCCAGTCTCTCCATCTGTATCCTTCTGGGATAACTGGTGTGTAATCTTCTTTAATAAATTCCCATTCTTTTTCTTTATCATCAAACACTTTCAAAAATAATATCCAAATAATTTGAGATAATCTTTGTTCATCTCCACCGACACCTGCATCGTTTCGCATAATATCTTGAATTCTTTTAATTAAAGCTAATAACGCCATATTTTTACTCCTTTAGTATAAATTTATTTCTACTTTTTTCATAAGTTCAACATAAGATTCAAATCTTCCTTCAAATACTTTATTGATTGTAAGCGGGGTATATCCCATGTTTTGCAACACAGGAAGTTTAAATATTTTCTTTTCTAATAATTCAGAAAAATCCTGTGTTTTATATTCGTTTAATATTGCTTCGATAATCGTTTTCTTTTCACTATCCAAATCTTGAATAATGTAATCTATCTTAATCTTTCTCAGCCTTTCTTCTTTTGAAATCGGAGGGATTTTATAGCCAACAAATGCGACAATATCAAATTTATCAATATGATAACCTATCTGATCTTGCATTCTTTTAACAAATTCCTTAGATAATAAAAGTTCATCCAAAAACTTGTTTTTATCATTTTCAGCCATAAACGTCGCATAAAACATTTCATAAGTTGGATACTGATCTAAAATATTATTTCTAACGCAACTATCAATATTTTCTTTTACTAGATTTCCATTTTCATTACGATACTGGACAACTTCATTTTCGATATTAACAGCCTGTCCTTTCACAAATGCTTTTTCAAAATGTCTGGCTGTTCTACCGCCACCTGTGTTAAATCCCTGAGGACTTCCTTTTGGAAATTTTCCTGTATCATTCACATTTGCAACAGCTACAGGTTCTCCATCAAATTCTGGGTCTTCAAATTTTTTATAATTTTTTCTGAAATCTAAAATTGTAAAATGCAGTTTGCTTTTCTTTTCATCTCCAATAGTGAAATTTTCATTTATTCTTGTACCTCGTCCAATCGTTTGTTTAAATTCTGTCATAGAACCTATTGTTTTATCAAGCACAATTATTTCACAAGTTTCACTATCAACACCAGTGGACATCAATTTACTTGTTACAGCAATAACAGGATATTTTGTGTTGGGATCAGTGAAGTTTTCTAGTTCAGCTTTCCCAATTTCATCATCACCAGTTATCTTCATAATATATTTTGGATTTTCGGCTACAAGGTCACTATTTAAGTTTTTCAGCTTCAAAACCATAGCATCTGCATGTTCAATATTTTCACAAAAGACAATTGTTTTTGCATATCTACAATCATTATCTTTCATATAGTCTGTAATTCTTTTTGCTACAGTTTCCCTTCTGGAATCAATCGCTATTGTCCTGTCAAATTCTTTTTGTTCGTATATCCTGTTTTCCAGTGGTTTTCCATGAATATCCAGTTCGCCAGGTTTGGGAATGTATCCCTTTTCATCAATATCTAACTCCACAGAAATCACTCTGTAAGGTGCTAAAAATCCATCTTCAATTCCCTGTTTTAATGAATATGTATAAATTGGTTTTCCATCTGTTTCAGAGCAGAAGTATCCTATATTAGAAACATCTTCTGTTTCTTTCGGAGTCGCCGTTAATCCTATTTGTGTGGCAGAATTAAAATATTCCAAAATCTCATGCCATGTACTGTCTTCTGATGCCGAACCCCTATGACACTCATCCACAATGATAAGGTCAAAGAAATCTGATGGAAGCTCTTTATAATAATCTTTGTCTTTGCTTTTTAATTGCTGATAGAGAGCAGTATAAATTTCATATGCAGTATCCTTTTTAATTGTTTCTGATTTCATTTTTAGCATTACGCCTGCATCAACAAAAGGTTTGAAATCTTTCTGCATTGTCTGGTCTGCTAAAGCATTTCTATCAACCAGATACAATATTTTCTTTTTTGTTTTTGATTTCCAAAGTCTCCAGACAATCTGGAAAGCAGTAAATGTTTTTCCAGTTCCTGTTGCCATAACTAAAAGCAGCCTTGTTTTGCTTTGAGCGATTGCTTCAATCACTTTATTGATTGCTATTCTCTGGTAATATCTTGGTTTCTTAGGATTTGCTTTTGATGTATCAATATAATACGGCTGACTGACAAGTTTTATTTCGTCATCTGTTAATTCCTTTTCTTTGATATATCTACTCCATAAATCTTCTGGATATGGGAAATCACCCATTTTCATATTAGAATTATTTTGTCCAGTAATCATATCCTGTTCTATCAGATCAACACCATTTGTAGAATATGCAAATGGAATATCAAGAATAATTGCATAATCAATAACTTGTTGATAACCTTCCATAGCCGAATGGTCTAAGCCTTTAGCTTCAACAAGTGCAAGCGGAATATTATTGTGATATAAAAGCATATAATCCGCTTTTTTCTGTTCACCTCTTGCAACCTTATCACCATTAATATTGACTCTTCCTGCTGTAAAATAATACTCCATAACAATATTATCAGTATTCTTTCCCCATCGTTCTTCGATTATAGGGGTGATATAAATGCGTTTTGTATTTTCTTCGTTTTTTATTTGTTCTTGTAATTCTTCTGGAGTAATCATTATTATAGTTATCTTCCTTTCTATTATTTTCCATTCTTATTTTACTATAACATTCTTTAATTATCAATATAATTCAATATAAAAAACAAATATGTAGAGGGCGTAAATCAAAAGTTGGTTATATTGTGAAATTGCCACGCAATTTCACAATATAACCAACGACAGCTACGAGAAAGCACCGTTTGAAAGAGAAAGAGTATTGCTTGCAGATAATAAAAACAAGTGCTTTTGGGGTTGAATATATGAATATAATAATAAGTAAAAAGAAATTACAAATTTTGTGAATAGAATTAAACTACTTAGCACCGTGTTACCGTCCACACGGTAGAAATGCCTATTTTATGCAGATTTCAGGGAATATCGTCCAGTTATCATCATAAACCTCCTGATTTTACAAGCCAGAAGCCAGCGCATTTTTGAATCTCAGTTTGTTTTCTAAAGTGTGCTGTTATTTTTTTGGTCAGAAATAAAAATTAAGAAAAATTTTTTAGTTTAAACAAGAAATACTTGCATTTTAGATAAAATCTTATTAGAATGAAAGCAACTTTATTTGTAAAATTTGCAAAACCGGAATAAAAATAAGTTAGAATAATAAACTACATTCAGAATAATAAAAATACGAAAATTATATCAATAATAGTAATAATAGCAGAGATACGAAAAGGAGGCTTTTATGAAAAACGGGTTTTTACGTGTGGCAGCGGCGACACCAAAGATAAAGGTGGCTGATTGTATTTATAACAGAGAACAGACTGAAAAACTAATTGACTGGGCAGTTGATCATCAAGTACAGCTTTTAGTTTTGCCGGAACTTGGAATAACAGGCTATACCTGCAGTGATTTATTTTTGCAGAATCGTCTGCTTGATTTGGCAAAAATGCAGATTTTGCAGTTAAGAGATGATACAAAAGGGAAAAATATTGTAGTGGCAGCAGGGTTTCCAATGGAATGGAATGGAGGTCTTTATAATTTGGCAGCCGTTCTTTTTGATGGAAAAGTGCTTGGGTTAGTGCCAAAACGCTGTATTCCAAATTATTCGGAGTTTTATGAGGCAAGACATTTTAAAGAAGGAATGGAGCATCCGATAGAAATTGAATTTGGCGGAGAAAAAGTATGGATAGGAACAAATCTGCTGTTTCAATGTGAAACAATAAAAGGATTTACTTTAGCAGTAGAAATTTGTGAAGATCTCTGGGTTCCTTGTCCGCCGAGTATTCGTCATGCATTGGCTGGAGCAACTGTAATTGCCAACCTTTCTGCCAGTAATGAAACGACAGGAAAGGATGTTTATCGCAGACAGTTAGTAGAAAGTCAGTCGGCACGGTTAATTTGCGGCTATATCTATGCCGATGCCGGAGAAGGCGAATCCAGTACCGACTTAGTATTTGCAGCACATAATTTAATAGCAGAAAACGGTACAATGTTAGCAGAAGCCATACGTTTTCAAAATCAGGCAGTAATAGCAGATTTGGATTTGGAACGGATTCGCAGCGAGAGAAGGAGAATGAAAACATTTGGGTTATCCTCTTATAGTGACTATCAGATTGTATTTTTTGCAATGCAGGACACCGATAGGATACAAGATATAAAAACAATTCAGCAAGAACAAGAAAAGAAGAAATTATACCGCTATGTCGATCCGACCCCATTTGTTCCATATGAGAAAAAAGATAGGGATAAGCGCTGTAAAGAGATTTTGTCAATTCAGGCGATGGGTTTAAAAAAACGATTGGAACATACGAATTGTCAGTCAGCCGTGCTTGGTATTTCGGGCGGCTTAGATTCAACATTAGCACTTTTGGTTACAGTAAGAGCATTTGGTTTGCTTGGTCTGGAAAGAAAAAAGATTATGGCGGTGACAATGCCTTGTTTTGGAACAACGGATCGCACCTATCAAAATGCTGTACTTTTAATAAAAAAACTTGGAGCAGAATTAAAAGAAGTGGATATTCGAAATGCTGTACAGCTCCATTTTCAAGATATTGGACAAGATCCAAATCAGCATGATGTCACCTATGAAAATGCACAGGCACGTGAGCGTACACAGGTTTTAATGGATCTTGCCAATCAAACAAATGGTATGGTAATCGGCACAGGGGATATGTCGGAATTAGCACTTGGATGGGCAACTTATAATGGAGATCATATGTCAATGTATGGAGTCAATGCTTCTGTTCCCAAAACTTTAGTGCGGCATTTGGTACGATATTATGCAGATACCTGCAAAGACAGTGAACTTGCCAGCGTATTGATGGATATATTGGCTACACCGGTAAGCCCGGAACTGCTGCCGCCAAAAGACGGAGAGATTGCTCAGAAAACAGAGGATATTGTAGGTCCATATGATCTGCATGATTTTTATCTTTATTATATTCTTCGATTTGGCTATACTCCTTCTAAAATCTATAT
>CAJUGZ010000170.1 GCA_910585855.1 uncultured Lachnospiraceae bacterium
CACGCCCCTTTTTTTTCACACACTGCATGGAAGCAGTATGTGAAAAAAATCTTAGATTTTCGAGCAGAAGTCCAAGAACTTCTAACTTTTTTCCAAAGTCACTGCAGGCTGCCCACCGTTTTCGAATCTGGCTGTTTCTTGACCCCGAAACACAAAAAACGTATCTAACCACAATTTTACCGTTATACAACTAATAGTGAGAAACAACTTGCTCATTTCCTCTGCCTCCGGCTTCAGAGTACAATAGCCCTATCTCCCAAAGCCTAATTAAAAACCTTTTATCAATAAAATATGCAAAAAATTCACTTGTATTTGAAAATTTCCTTTATTGTTACCTGCTGTTATAATCTTTACAATAATAAAACTTTCTGGCTGGTAGAAATAGCTAAACTCGGAAGGAAGGTCTATGCAAGGTCATCATTTCCCGTCGGCACTTAGGCACGGTCTTTTCGTGCCTTATGTGTCCGCTACGAGGAAATGCTAAGCGAAAGCGGGCCCGGAATAGACTTTCCTTCCGAGTTCAGCGTCCCCCTCTTATAAAAAAATAATATTTATAATCCAAATTAAACCTTAAAGGTAATTTCCCACTACAAAAAGTTAAAAAATTTACCATAACCCTTGCCTCTCTTTTCTATAATTTGTATAATAAATAAGACATACTATAACCCAACTGTCAAAATCATATATAAAGGAGAATACAATTATGAAAAAAAGGGTTACAACGGGAATATTAGCAGCAATTATGACATTATCTATGAACATTACCTCCTTTGCTTCAGGCTGGCAGCAGGATCAAACCGGCTGGTGGTGGCAAAGAGAAAATGGTACATATCCGACAAATTGTTGGGAATGGATTGACGGAAACGGAGATGGTACAGCCGAATGTTATTATTTCAACAGTTCGGGATATATGCTGGAAAACACAGTTGCACCAGACGGTTATACGGTTAATGCAAGCGGTGCATGGACAGTAAACGGTGTTGTACAGACAAAAAATATAGCTACCAAAACAGCAGCGCAAAACACAACAGGAATATACGGTACTTATAAAAATCCCTATGATGAAATAATTACGCTTTCCAATGAAAATGGTACTTTAATTCTAAGATACTATGAAGAAAAAGGAAATGAAATAGAAGAACTTTATTCCGAAATGGAAAAATTGAATGATACCACTTATCTAAGCACTATCTATGATGCAGTCATTATTCAATTTACCAGTGATACCACATTTGAATTCTATGATGGAATGATCTATACAAAACAAAACTAAATATTAATTACAAAAGTTGATGTTTTTATGAAATATATACTATTTTATTTCTTCGTTGTAGATACTGCTAGTAACAAGAATCTTACTACTTCTTCATTCTGGAGTATACAGCCGAAAGCCGAAGGGGGCTCTATGCAGGGTCATCATTTCCCGTCGGCACTTAGGCGCTGTATTTTAGCGCCTTATGTGTCCGCTACGAGGAAATGCTAAGCGCAAGCGGGCCCGGAATAGAGCTCCCTTCGGCTTTCGGCGTCCCCCTGCTACACTTTAAATCGATACCCAACCCCCCATATCGTTTCAATATACTGAGGTTTCGATGTATCAAATTCAATCTTTTCCCGAATCTTTTTAATATGCACCGTAACAGTAGCAATATCCCCAATCGATTCCATATCCCAAATCTTATTAAACAATTCTTCTTTTGTAAATACATGGTTTGGATTTTGGGCAAGAAAAGCAAGCAAATCAAATTCCTTTGTTGTAAAACTCTTCTCCTCTCCATTCACATAAACTCTTCTTGCCGTTTTATCAATTTTAATTCCACGAATCTCAATAATCTCATTTTCCTGCACATTACTGCCAATCAATCTCTCATACCGTGCCAAATGTGCCTTTACCCGTGCCACTAATTCACTAGGACTAAATGGTTTTGTCATATAGTCATCTGCTCCCAGCCCAAGTCCCCGAATTTTATCAATATCATCTTTCTTTGCCGACACTAAAAGAATCGGTGTATTTTTTACCTCACGTACTCTGCGGCAAATTTCAAATCCATCCACATTCGGCAGCATTACATCCAAAATAAACAGATCAAAATCCTCTTTTAATGCACGCTCTAACCCTTTTTCCCCACTTGTTTCAATCTCTACCTCAAACCGGCTTAATTCCAGATAGTCCTTCTCCAACTCAGCAATTGTTAGTTCGTCTTCCACAATTAAAATCTTATTCATCTCGTCTTGTCCTTTCTTTTTATCCTTTTCCCCGCTTTCATCTGCTCTTATACAAAAACAAAACTTTTTTTCATACTAAAAAACTTTAGCCCCATCTAAGAAACTGCTTCCTGATACTTACGAAACACCATATGCATCACTGTCCCAGTATCTTCTTTACTTGTTGCCCAAATCCGCCCTCCATGATCCTCTACAATCTTTCGAACAATCGACAAACCGATTCCGCTTCCGCCCTGACTGGAATTTCTAGAAGCATCCGTCCGATAAAACCGATCAAAAATATAAGGCAAATCCTTTACTGCAATTCCTTTTCCATTATCCTCTATCTCAACTTTAACAAAATCTCCCTCATCTTTCAATCGAATATTAATAATTCCCTTTTTTCCACTTCCCATATATTTTACTGAATTTCCAATAATATTATTAACTACCTTCCGAAGCTGTTCTGGATCAGCAATAATTACCTCATCCTTTTCCATATAGTTAAAATAAGTCAGTTCAATATTCTTTTGCTCTAAATCCATTCCCATTTCCTCTACACAATCCTGAAAATACTTATCCACCTGAATTTTAGCAAAATTATAAGGAATTCGATTGGTATCAATCTTAGAATAAAATGTCAGTTCTTCAATCAGCCGTTCCATATCACAAGCTTTATTATAAATCGTTTTAATATACTTCTCCATCCGTTCTGGAGAATCTGCCACTCCGTCCATAATCCCTTCCGCATATCCCTTTACTGCTGTTACCGGCGTCTTTAAATCATGAGAAATATTACTAATCAATTCTTTACTGTCTTTATCATACTGCAGCTTCTCCTCTGTATTTTCTTTCAGCCGCCTTCTCATCTCTTCAAAGTCCTTACAAAGTTCTCCTATTTCATCCCGAGATTTTACTTCTATTGTAAAATCCAAATTCCCGTTTGCAATATTATTTGCTGCTGTCTGAAGTTCCTTTAAAGGTTTTACCATACTCCGATAGATCCATCCCACAAGCAAAGAAGCCGTAATTGCCAAAACAAAAAAAATAGCAAACATAATCTCAGTCAAGATCCCTTTTACCTCTGGAATCAACTCCCGCATTTCTGTTACAATAAAAATACTGCATCTTTCATCATTTACCCCCTTAAAATCAATCGGTTTTATCAGACAACGATTCCCTCCATCCAAATAAACTCCGTTTTCTGCCCCGGTTTCATAATCTCCATATTCTGGAAGATTATCTAAAACTGCCTGTGTCTGTTCCTTTGTCCCTCCATTATAAAGAATTTCTTCCTCACATCGAAGCATTAAAAAAGAATATGCCGAGTTGAGCCTCCGATTCAATCCATCTAAATAAGCCAAATCCTCCAATTTCGTAATATCTGTTTCAATATCATAAGCAATCTCATGATAAATCTGCTTTGTCATACGGTTAAATAAAAGGGTAGAATCTGTAAGTCCTTCATAATCCGCACTATCCATTCCATAGTACTCTTCCATTGCTCGAAATTGAATTTTCGTAATACCATAAGCACAAGCTGCACTTAAGCAGATAGGCAACAGTATCACTGCAAGAAACGCAAGAACCAATTTTGTTCTAATTTTCACATTAAACTCCTCCAATCATTCTTTTGGCAGACTATCTAAAAGGATGGATGCAGGCAAACGGGAGGACGCCGGAATCTGAAAGAAGATCTGCACCGAGCCCGCTTGCGCTTAGCATTTCCTATTTTCATAGCGGACACTAAGACGCTAAAATACAGCAATACAGTGCCTAAGTGCCGACGGGAAATGATGACCCTTTGTAGACCTTCTTTCAGATTCCGGCTGTGTATCCCTGCAATATACGATTTCTTTTGCATTTGAAAGCACAATTTTTATTAATTTTATCAATAAAATGGTATTTTTTCCAAGTCTATATCTACACAATAAGTATTATCAATTAAGAAATAATCTGTATTATATAATTGACACATTTTTAATGCTTTTTCATTATCACGAATCAAAGTTTCTATTGTACAGTCTGAATCATCCACCCGTTTTTCTATTATATTGGCATATCTTTTTATATCACAATAGTGATTTTGTATATATCCTTTGCTCATAACCAAACAGCAATATTTGATATAAAAAAGATAATCTTCCTCAAAACTTTCTGCCCAATCAAACGGAATATAACAACCCTCAATAATTAAATTCTGCTTATTTTCAATCACTGTTTTTATGATTTCTTTTACAATTGACCATAAATAATCTGTTAATAATAAATCATCACTTATAGGTGTAAGTGTTGTATTCTTACTGCGAATCAGTCCCATCTTTAAGTGATCTATCGAAAGATATGGATAACCATACTTTACCAAAAGCTTTTGCGCTAAAGCTGTTTTCCCTGTATGTGAAGCACCTGCTATCAACAAAACCATACTGCTAAGCTGTCAATTTATTCCCCATTCTATTAAATTAACAGCAGCTTTCACCGCCTTCCTATATTTTATATTTATCCTATAATCCTGAACATTTTACTTTTTTTAATCACATCTATCCAAATATTTTCAAAAAGTACACTCCAGAATACACAGCCGGAATTCGAATCGAGGTCTACAAAGGTCATCATTTCCCGTCGGCACTTAGACATGGTATTTTCGTGCCTTATGTGTCCGCTACGAGGAAATGCTAAGCGAGAGCGGACTCGGTGTAGACCTTGATTCGGATTCCGGCGTCCTCCCTCCATTTATCTTTATTATACCACAGAATCAAAAAAAAACGTAGAAACCTTATGAAATATTCATAAAATAAAAATAAACACAATTACAAAGAAAAGACAGGCAAAATTTTGCCTGCCTTATTTTCCTATATTTTAAATATACTTATTGCAAATATGTTCGAAGCATCTCTACCTTATCTAATCTCTCCCAAGGCAAGTCCAGATCCAGCCGTCCAAAATGTCCATATGCTGCTGTCTGCTGATAAATTGGTCTTCTTAAATCCAACATCCGAATAATTCCAGCTGGACGCAGATCAAAATTCTTCCGAATCAATTCTACCAATTTCTCATCTGCCAATTTTCCAGTTCCAAATGTATCTACCATAATTGAGGTAGGTTCTGCTACCCCAATCGCATAGGATAATTGAATTTCACAACGTTCTGCCAATCCGGCTGCCACAATATTTTTTGCTACATAACGTGCTGCATAAGCTGCCGAACGATCCACCTTTGTACAGTCTTTGCCGGAAAAAGCCCCGCCGCCGTGACGAGCATATCCGCCATAAGTATCCACAATAATTTTCCGCCCTGTCAAACCAGCATCTCCATGAGGTCCTCCAATTACAAACCGTCCTGTCGGATTGATAAATATTTTTGTATTTTCATCTACCATCTCTTTTGGAAGTATCGGATCAAATACATACTTTTTTATATCTGCATGAATCTGTTCCTGTGTTACATCCTCATCATGCTGTGTCGATAAAACAACTGCCTCCAACCGTGACGGCTTTCCTGCTTCATCATATTCTACAGACACTTGTGTTTTTCCGTCTGGTCTTAAATAAGAAAGTGTACCATCTTTGCGTACCTTTGTAAGCTGGCGTGCCAGCTTATGTGCAAGTGAAATTGGATATGGCATCAGTTCCTCTGTTTCATTTGTTGCATATCCAAACATCATTCCCTGATCGCCTGCTCCAGTATCTAATTCATCTGTCAGACTGCCCTTCTTTGCTTCTAATGCCTTATCTACTCCCATTGCAATATCTGCCGACTGTTGATCCAATGCGACCATTACAGCACAAGTATTTCCGTCAAATCCGGTTTCGGCACGATTGTATCCTATTTCATTCACGGTCTTTCTTACAATCGCCGGAATATCCAACTTCGCTTGTGTTGTAATCTCGCCTGTCACCAATACAAACCCTGTACAGCTGCAGGTTTCACAAGCCACACGGCTCATAGAATCCTGTTCTAAGCAGGCATCCAAAATCGCATCGGATACCGCATCACAAACTTTATCTGGATGCCCCTCTGTAACAGACTCAGATGTAAATAATCTCTTCTCCATTTCTATTTCCTCCCGATGTATAAAATAATATCCAAAAAGAAAGAGTCCATTTACAAATGGACTCGATTTTGCTTTTCCTGCTATCAAATCCACTTATTGTTCGACCGCCGTTTCCGACTGTAACTCGCTCAGGTTGGCACCTTCCATTTCTTGGGGTTGCCGTGACTTCATCGATCCTTTGTATCTCCATCACTCTGAATAAGGGAATCGTTTCTATGAACTTTTTCTTTCTGCTATGGGTAGGATACACCATTTTCTCTGTTTCGTCAAGTACTAAAACAAAAATTATACAGACATTTTTTGTTAACTGTTTACTTTTTCCTTTTTGTTGTGTATAATAGGGATATAAATGGAGGGGAGCACTCATGACAAAACAATCTATTGCTACAAAAAACTTGATTCCCGGCATGATATTGGCTAATTCTGTTTATAATAATGCCGATCAGTTAATTCTGCCAAAAGGAAGCCGCATTACCGAGGAATCCATAACCAGATTACAATTCTATGAGATTGATCGTGTACTCATAGAATCTCTTGTACCACTTGAACCTTCAAATGATGATATCTTTCTTACCACCTATTCCGAACGTGTAAAGGCTTCCGAGGAATTTATCAATTTTAAAAAACAGTTCGATGATACAACAGCAATTATGAAATTTTCATTGGATGAGGTAGTGGCAGGCAACTCATCCCCACAACTAGTAGAAGATCTCTGCTCTTCTGCTACCAACTTAATCCATACATCAGAAAATAATCTAGAACTTTTAGACATGCTCCACAATATGCGTGATTCAGATGATGTTACTTATACTCATTCCTTAAATGTTTCTATTATTTCTGCAATTATCGGTCGTTGGCTGCATATGTCAGAAGAAGAGATTAATGCCCTTACTGTATCAGCATTATTTCATGATATCGGCAAACTGCTGATACCACAGGAACTCCTTCACAAATCATCTAAATTAACAGATGAAGAACTCAATTTAATACGGACACATCCTTACAAGGGCTATCAGTTATTAAAATATACCGGAGTGGACGAGCAAATCGCACTTGCTGCTATGCAGCATCATGAACGCTGTGATGGTTCTGGATATCCGGGTAAATTAACCAAAAATAATATCAACTCTTTTGCAAAAATTATTGCGATTGCTGATGTCTATGACGCTATGACAGCAGCACGTGCCTATCGTGGACCACTTTGTACATTTGAAGTACTGTCAACCTTTGAAAGTGAAGGTTACCGTTGTTATGATCCAGCCTATCTAGTTCCGTTTATGCATAATGTAGTAAACAGTTATATCAATAATACCGTACGACTAAATAACGGCGAAAAAGGGGAAATCATTATGATCAATAAAAATGCACTTTCTCGTCCGGTTGTCCACTGTGAAGGACAAATCTATCACGATTTACTGCGTGAAAAAGATCTTAAAATTGTTGCAATCTTATAATACTAAGGTCTGTGAAGGGTCATCATTTCCCGGAACAGACCTTCCTTTGGATTTTGGCGTCCTCCCATTCAAAATGAAACAGCGCAAAAAACATCTCTATCTTCTACGCTGTCCTTCCATCTTTTTATAAACGCTACATCTACCCTATTTTCAATTTAAACTTTTGAATATCTTTCTCACACTTTACCTTTTGAATCTGTGCTCCAAGCCCTGCCAGCTTTACTTCAAAATCTTCATATCCACGTTCAATATAAACAATATCATCAATTACCGAATACCCTTCAGCAGCAAGTGCAGCAATTACCAAAGCAGCACCTGCCCGCAGATCAGGTGCATTTACCTCTGCACCGGTAAGTCTGGAAACCCCATTAATAATAGCAGTATTTCCGCCCTCTACTTTAATATCCGCTCCCATTCTTGCCAATTCACCTGCATATTTAAAACGATTTTCAAAAATAGTTTCGGTTACAATACTCGTACCTCGTGCCAATGTCAGCACCACTGTCATCTGCGGCTGCATATCAGTCGGAAATCCGGGATAAGGCAGCGTCTTTACATTGGTATGAAAAAGACTGCTCTGCCCAAAAACCCGAACAGCATCATCTTCTTCCGTAATCTGACAGCCTGTTTCAATCAGCTTTGCAGAAATCGCTTCTAAATGTTTTGGAATTACATTTCGAACAATTACATCTCCCTTTGTTGCTGCCGCTGCCATCATAAAAGTACCCGCCTCAATCTGATCCGGAATAATCGAATACTCTGTACCATGCAAAGACTTCACTCCCTTAATCCGAATCACATCTGTACCTGCTCCTTTAATCCTTGCGCCCATACTATTTAAAAAATTCGCTGCATCCACCACATGCGGCTCTTTTGCAGCATTTTCCAAAATCGTATCTCCTTCTGCCAGCACGGCTGCCATCATTACATTTATTGTTGCTCCTACTGTGGCAAGATCAAAATAAATATGACCTCCTTTTAATCTGTCTGCATTTGCTTTTACCATACCGCTTTCAATCAATACTTCTGCTCCCAGTGCCTCAAAGCCCTTTTTATGCTGATCGATTGGACGGCTTCCTATATTACAGCCACCCGGAAGCGCTACTTCTGCCTGATGATACTTTCCAAGCAAAGCACCCAGTAAATAATAAGATGCCCGAATCTTCTTTATAAACTCATAGTCCACACATACACTGTCAATACTTCTTCCATTTATCTTTACAGAATGAGGCCCAGTCCACTCCACCATCGCTCCTATTTCAGCGACTGCCTGCAGTAATACATTTGTATCCCGTACATTTGGTACGTTTTCGATATAAACCGGCTCATCACACATAATTGCTGCTGCAAGAATTGCAAGCGCAGCGTTTTTCGCACCGCCTATCTCCACTTCACCGATCAGCGGGATACCACCTTTTATTATATATTGCTCCATTGCACACCTCTATCGACTTTCCATCTGTTTCCTGACTTCCATCTCTATCTCTCTTTACATTCTATTTATCTATCCATTATATTCTTGCCACTTAACAAAAAAACTACACCATATTATAGCATATTTCATAAAAAAGTAAAG
>CAJUGZ010000171.1 GCA_910585855.1 uncultured Lachnospiraceae bacterium
CATAACAGTAATACAATTATAATTAAAAACGATAATGTGCAAAAGCCTTGTTTGCATCTGCCATCTTGTGCATATCTTCTTTTCTCTTCACGGCTGCGCCTGTGTTATTGGATGCATCAAGAATTTCGTTTGCTAATCTTTCTTCCATTGTTTTCTCGCCTCTTTTACGGGAGAATGTGGTAAGCCAACGAAGTGCTAATGCCTGTCTTCTTTCGGCTCTTACTTCGATTGGTACTTGATATGTTGCACCGCCGATACGTCTTGCTTTTACTTCTAACACAGGCATTACATTATTCATTGCCTGTTCGAATACTTCTAACGCATCTTTTCCGCTCTTTTCTGCAACTCGTTCAAATGCACCGTATACAATCTTCTGTGCAACACCCTTTTTGCCGTCTAACATAATATTGTTAATCAGCTTGGTAACAACTTTATTGTTGTATAACGGATCTGCTAATACATCTCTTTTTTGAGTATGTCCTTTACGTGGCACGTTACTTCCCTCCTTAATATAGCCAGAAATTATCTGTTTTAAACCTGTTCTCTTTTCTGACTTTGATTAATTCATTGGTACTCACTTTTGATGTGTTCGTGCATGGTACTACTTTTATATTAACCTGCAACCTACAGGAACAATATTGCCGCATTTCAGTATAAAACCGCTTTTACGGCTATTTAAGTCCTACCTATACACTTTGTATAGCACAAATGTGAATAAACCTTATTATAAAATTCGGAAAACTTATTCAGATACTTACTTCTTTGCGTCTTTTGGTCTTTTTGCACCATATTTGGAACGAGCCTGACGTCTGTTTGCGACTCCTGCTGTATCCAATGTACCTCTGACGATATGATATCTAGTACCTGGTAAGTCTTTTACTCTACCGCCACGGATCAAAACTACACTATGCTCCTGAAGGTTATGTCCTTCACCCGGGATATAGCTAGTTACTTCGATTCCGTTTGAAAGACGTACTCTGGCAATTTTTCTTAATGCAGAGTTCGGTTTTTTTGGAGTTGCTGTCTTTACTGCTGTACATACTCCTCTTTTTTGTGGAGCAGATGCATTGGTTGCTCTTTTTTGTAAGGAGTTAAAACCCTTCTGCAACGCTGGTGCAGTAGACTTTTTTACTGTTGTCTGTCTTCCCTTTCTTACTAACTGGTTAAATGTAGGCATTTCTTTTCACCTCCTGCAAAAATATTGATTCTGTGGTTGCTTCCTTTTGTTCAACCTTGCTTTTTGTACTGAAACAATAAGGTTTTTGGCACAATCTTTATTTTAACAATCTTGTTAGAATCTGTCAAGCATTTTTTATTTAAATTTTTAGGAAGTCAAGTAAAAATTTTTCCCAAAAGGACGCTAAATTCTGGAACGGGGGACAGCCTGCCGTTCCAGAATTTGGCTGTTTCTTGGCTTTGGAACAAAAAAGAAGGGCATAAGCAGAAAACTCCTTTTTTCCGCCTATAACCCTTTTACTTCCAATTATATCCTGCAGTCATTGCCCCAACAGCTCTTTTAAGCTTTGTCTTGCATGTTCTGTTGCTGCTTCTCGATTTTCCTCTTGTATTTGAAGATAAACTTCTTTTCGATAAACAGGTACAGACTTTGGTGCATTTACCCCGATTTTTACCTGATCTCCTTTTACTTCAAGGATTGTCAATTCAATATCGTTATTCAGGATAATAGATTCTCCTTTTTTTCTGGATAATGCCAGCATGACTATTCCCCTTTCTTTTCTCCGTTCTTTTTCAAAACATCATATGCCGGAAAACGTACACTGTATTGTTCGTCTTCTACAATAATCTGACGGCATTTTCTGGTTTGAGGATTAATAATCAATGGCGCACGTAAATTAATAGTCATCTGCGTAATATCCGGCGGTACACGTAATGTACTAAGTACAAGATAACCATCCTCTCCTACTTCTCCAAGCTGATTGAGTAATTCATCTTCTACGCTTGGATTATAGGATGGTTCAATCACTAATGGATTGATTACAGGTAAGGCAAATGCCGGTTCTTCTACTGACTGCATCCACGAAATCTCACTTCTATTCTCCTGTTCTGCATCATGAATCATAAAGAAACGCTGCATATGAGGGTAACCGATAATGCCTTCTTCAAATGTCAGCATCTTATTCTCATCAATATCCACTTCCCCGAATAGTTTTGTAACAAACTTCATATCTTTCTTCCTCCACCATATTGATTCTGCTTTTTCTAATCAAAAATTTTTTAGATATAATCAAGCAGACTGGTTGACATCAGTTTGCTTGCAGCCGATAAAGATGCCTCATATACATTGTGTGCTGTTGTTAGATGAATAATCGTTTCTGCCTCGTCTGCATCTTCATTTGTTGATTTTAATTCTTCCAGTGAAATACTTTGATTGCCTAAACGGGTTTCATTTAAAGTCAATCTGGTACTTCTTGCACCAATATCTGCGATTTCACCTACTACTGTATTTTGATATGCTGTAAAACTGGTGTTGGCAGCACCATACATGGTCTGTAATATATCCTGCGAATAATCTAACTCTTTTTTTGCTGCTGTCAGCATATTTTCGATTTGTTTCTTTTCAGTAGGATCATACTGAGAATCTTTTTTCATATTCTCTAATTTTGATACTTTCTCCTGCAAGTCCAGAGTTTTCTGTGTAATATCGATCAATTCATCCATATCTCTTATAATATCATGTTTAAATACATCTCTTCCCTCTGTATTAACTTTCATAGTTTGATTAAAGTTTACTGTATAGTTAATATCCTGCCTGTTTGATGAATACTCTGTTCTCTTTTTTACACCATCATTTGTAGTACAAACACAGGTAAAATAGTTTTCTGGACGCAGTTCGCCCTTTTCAAAACCAACTTTTGTATACTCTGTACTAATAGAGGTTGCTTCACTCAATTTTGCATAAGCTGCTTTATTCATAACAATCTCTCCCGTTTCAGCAATAAAATATGCATCTGGAGTTGGATTGTTATTATCCGCTGCCATTTTTTGATATGGATTTGGAACAATTTCTGTAGTACCATCTTGATAATAATACTTTCCATCTTTTACTACTACTTGTTGTGCAGTTATACCAGGATTAACAGGATTACCATTTTTATCTGTATATTCAATCGTTAAATCTGCTTCTTTTATTTTATCATAAGATAACCGCAGCCGATATGTATTATATCGTTCCGGCATCTGAGTATCTGTTACATCATGTACAGAAGTTATATCTACTGAATTTGATATAGTCATTACTTGATCTAAATCTTCTGGCGTAAATGTTTCTGTAATATCATACTGAATTGTAGTATCTGTATTTGGAAAAGTCATAGTAGAGTTTGTCTTATATCCAGTAAAAATACTTCTTCCTGAGTAAGTTGCATTGGCATCTTCATAAATCTGTCCCCGATACTGTTTCATTGTATTAATAATCGACATTTTCGCTTCATTATCCAATGAACCAGTAGAACCCTGCACCATATAAGTTACCATCTGTGATACCATACCATTCACACTGTCTAATGCATCTTCTGTTAATTTCATCCAAGATCTGGCATCTGGAATATTCTTTTTTAGATATTGTTCCAGTTCAGACATTTCCGAGCGAAAACGCAATGCACGAATCGCAATAATCGGATTTTCCGATGCCTTTTGAATCAGCTTTCCTGTCGATAACTGAGTATACAAACTATCCAATGTAGACTTATTGGTATTTACATTTCTAACTGTATTATTGGTTATAATTGAATTTGTAATTCTCATTCCGTTTCCCTTCTTTCTATATTATACGGCTGTTTCATTAATCAATTTATTATAGATTTCTGACATAACCGAAATACATTTTGCTGCCAAATTATAGGCATGCTGATATTTTACAAGATTTACTGCCTCTTCGTCTTCATCTACACCGGAAATAGAAAGCCTTTGATTCTCAATTACAGCCGAAATATTCTGATAATTATTTTCCATTGCTTCTGCTGCATCGGAATCAATTGCGGATACAGAAACCAAACTTTCCATAAATTCTTCTGCATTACCATTTACCATAAATCGCTTATCTGCCAGCTTTACCATTTCACCGATTAAATCCTGTGAATCCACACCATCATAAATATAAGAAGTGGTTGCCATTTTATCGTTATCTAAAATTAAATCTTCATTTACACACATATTTCCTGCTGTCATCTGATCGGCAATATAGTCTATCATTACCATATAACCTGCCATATCTGGATCTGTCTTTGCAGCATCTGTATAAGTGGAAAGAACATTATCCTTTAACTTTCCATTTTCATAACAACTTTCTTTATTTGGATAAGTATTTTTATCTGTTTCCATAGCATATTTCACTGCTTTTTGTTCATAATCTGCCCCATAAAGATATTCATTTAAATATTCATCTTTTAATGTTCCATTTGGTTTCAATTCACTGTCTAATAGTGTAGGATGCTGTTCTTTTGCATATTCTAATGCACGTTCTTCTATCCATTTATCCACATTTTCACATCCCTTTTGCTCCCCTTTTGACCATAAAGTTTTAGTACCGTCTGCATTTTCTATTTCAACTGGACTCTGCACCTCTCCCCGATAAAGATTATAAAGTGTATCCGCTTGTGTTTTTATCTGTTTTGTTGTCATAGAAGAAATAGAAAAGAATGGAACTCTTTGTGTTGACTCTTCATTAAAATCCTGCCCCTGCATCTGGATTTTATTAAATTCTCTGGTATATTCCTTTGCAAACAGATTGGTTTGTACCTTATAATATGGAATTCCTTTATACTCTAATCCAACCGCATCTTCTACCGGATAATGCGTAATTTCCTGATTGTTTCCATCACGAATATCAATATATCCTTTTAACATTCCAGTCAGACTTTCGCTATAAGTAGTAAAATTTGTTCCATTGCTCCATACCAAATCATAAAGATCTTCATTATCTTCTTCATGCCGAACCTGCTCTTCGTTTCTGGCTTTCACTGATATTGTATTATAAATATGTCCCTGAACCAATGTCTGATTACAGATTTTCACCGTATAAGAAGAACTTCCAGTATCTGATAATTTTTCAATTACGGTTACTCCCACATATTGAGAAAGTTCGTCTACTACATTTGCTCTTTGATCCCGCAGTTCATTCGCTGTAGCTCCGTTTAACTCTAACGTCTGAATCTGTTTATTTAAAGCTGCAATATTTTTTGCTGCACTATTAATTCGATCCACCATTACACTTATCTGCAAATTGGTATCATCCTGATAGGCATTTAAACTGGTTGCTGTGTCGTTAAAGTAAGAAGACAGCGTCTGTGCTGCCTGAATAGCCGCATTTCTTTTTGATACATCCGCTGGATTGGTATATAAAGTTTCCAATGCTGCTGTAAATTTAGAATAATAAGTTGTAAATCCAGAGGATTTTATCTCTGAAAAATATAATTCTTCAATCTGCCCCATATAATAGTGTTTTTGAATATTTTCACCTAAATTTCCTTGATTTTTCCAATATTTATGATCATAATAAGAATCTCTAATTTGATCGATTCCTGTTATGGTAACACCTGCTCCCATTGTTCCGTATCTTGCATAGACACGAACCGGTTTTGTAGCCTGCTGTGATACCACCTGTCTAGAATATCCTACTGTATTTCGATTAGAAATATTATTCGCTGTTACATTAATTCCTGCATTTGCTGCGGTCAATCCGCTTGATGCAATCGTAAGTCCTAAAAATGTTGATGCCATATGTTGCCCCTTTCTATAGTTGTGTTACAATTAATTCCAGCATCTGGTCGATTACTGTAATAAAACGGGAAGAAGCATTGTATGCTGCCTGATATTTGATAAGATTCTGCAGCTCCTCATCGGAAGATACATCCATAATCTGCCTTCTTACCCCATCTACACCACCTATCAGTTTTTCCTGCTGTGCAATCATATCATTATACAATTCGCCCGCTCCGGCTATCTGTCCGATAAACTCTGTATAATAATTCATATAATTCTTTTTGGAACTATACTCTGGAAGTAAAACCAAATCATCTTTTTCCCATAAAGCATTAATATCATCCATTAATTTTCGGTTTTCACCACCATCTTTTGTACCAAACGGAATTAACTCATTATTGCTAAGAACATCAGGATTCACTTCTAAATTATTTAAACTATAGAGTGACTCTAAATTAAAATCACTTTTATAATTATAAACATAATATTTTTTCGCAGTTTCTTTAGTAACTTTATTTCCATTTATATCAGTCGTATTTCCGTTCTCATCAATATATTCTCCATTGTCATTAGTTGCATAATATTCAATATAACGTTTGGTATGCCTGCGTGAAAACAATTCTGTTCCCTGTGTTCTATTCTGATCCTTTCCATAACCAGCAGAATTCCAGTCTAATACTCTTGTTCCAGATTCTATTGTTATAAGATTTCCTTTTTCATCCCTTGCTTTAAGCGAACTGGTCAAATTCATTGTAGGAGAAATTACTTCATTAAATTCTTCCACAATTTTATTAATCAACTGATCAAATTCACCCATAACAGTCATAATAGAAGACGGTATTACATAATCATCATAATACTCCATTGCCTCTTTATATGCTTTACTGTCTTTTCCGCCAATATAATCCTTATAATCAATCCCTTTTATTCCTAACTCTTTTTCTAATTTTCGAACTTCTGTCCAATTTACTTTATTATCTGCAGTAATTAAATTTTTATCTGCATACTTTGCATCTCTAACAGAAAAATAATTTCCACCTTTTATCTTTCGAATATATTCCTGACTATCTTCTCCCCCTTCATAATCTGCCCAATTCGGAATATCGGTATAATCTGCCACGGAACTCCCTCGTGCCAAAATATAAGCTTTCAGCGCTCCAATATCATTATTTTTTACTGTAGAAACCGTAGAGGTAATATTAAAAACCTCTTTTTGATTCAAATAATTCCACACTGGAACAACCAATTCTGGATCAGCTTCCCCGTCTGGATGAATCAATCCCATCTCATGATAATAATTTTCCGTAATAAAATCTACGCCCTCTGCTCTTACCGTAACCGTCCCGTTTTTCAATTCACTATAAGAAATATCAACTAAACCGCCCAATTCATCTAACAGATAATCTCTTCTGTCCCGATAATCATTTGCTGATTCAATATCGCCGACCTCAATTTTAGAAATCATCTGATTCAATCCGTAAATCTCTTTTCCAATCTCATTGATCCGATTTACAGAGTTTATTATCTTTTGATTGATCGTTAATTGATAATTCCGCAGATCTGCATAAATCGAATTTGCCTTAGAAATAAAAGAAACCGCACTCTGTACCAGTGCGGCTCTTGTTTCCGTGCCAAGAGGGTTCTTACTAACCTCCTGAATCGCACTCCACATGTCCTTCAGATAATCTTGAAATTTTTCTCCCTCCAGTTCCCCGAAGTATCCCTCAATTTCTTCAATTACCTGTGCCTGGCTTTCATAGAAGGCTTCCCTGCCACTCTCTTGTCTATATGCTTTATCTAATAATATATCTCTAACATGCCGGATATCCATTACGGAAACACCGTTTCCAGACTGATTATGGTAAACCGCTCCGACACTGAGTGTTTCATACTTTCGGTCTGCGAATATAACCTGCTGTCTTACATAACCCGGAGTATGCAGATTTGACAGATTATGCGCTGTTGTATTAATCGCATTCTGGCTTGACTGCAATCCTGAAACCCCTATATAAAGGGATGACATTCCGCCCATAACACCCTTCCTTTCTAAACTGTCCTTCGCTCTTTTATCCGGTCAGCGTCCGAACCTCCTGTTCCTATAAGCCGCTGCCCGTTTTTATTTCTCTAAAAAGTAACAGACTTATCATACTCTTCCATTAATTTTTCCGCAAAACTTCTATTGCTTACCTGATAAGTTCCTGCTTCCATGCCCGCCTTAATCGCTGCAACTCTCTCTTTGCGGATATCAGATGCCTGTGCAACAGCCTGTTTTGCAATCTGATAATCTCTTCCCATATTGGAAATATGCACTTCATCTTTTGTTGCTGCTACTTTTCCCGCTGACTGTACCTTCGTTTTCTTTGTAGTCTGATAAATCTGACTAATCTGGCTATATGCATCAATTCTCATACCCGTTCCTGCTACCAAAACGATACACCATGTGTATAATATAGCTTTTCCTTTCCTAATATTTTTTCATTTACTCTCAAATCCTAACTAACTACTGTGAACGATCAAATGCTCCCGAAACCCGCATATGCTCTCCCACATTATAAGCATTTTTATCATAATTTGCTGTAAGTGGAGCTTGCCGCATACTATTAAATAAATTAATATCGAACTCTACTAATTCCAAAGATTCCTTCAAAAGTACTTTATTCATATCATTTACCTTTGTCATCCGCTTCATTGTATCATGCAGTTTATCATGTATCTCACACAGCCGCTTCTGTGTTTCCGGCTGCCCAACCATCAATTCTATCAGCCGACTCAATGTCAGATCCTCCGGTTTCCGGCTGATTACTGTAGCAATATCATTCGTACACTCCTGTCTTTTTTTCTCCAAAGGTTGTACTTTATTTGTCATAAGAATCTGTTCTTTTTCTACAATATCATTTAATGCCTGAACGTCACCCTTTACAATAATACCCGTTTTTTGAGTGGACAATTCATACAGTTCCTGATAAGCCGCATTTTCTTTTTCTAGTGTTTGAATTAATTCATCAATCAAACTTGCCATAGCAACCTCTCCTTTGTACTTCTGCCTATAATATCGGATATTTTGGGATTTACATTATAGTACAGTGATACATTTTTTTAATCAAACTTCACTTAACTCATAAATCAAAAGGAAAACACTGAAATCGAAAAGAAGGTCTATTCCGAGAAATAATACCCCTTCATAAACCTTCTAAAATAACAACAAACCAATTAATTTTTTATCATCACTTTATTTTCTGGCGAAGATATGCTGCCAAAAAGGAAATTTAGAAACGCTTCTTTTTTGTTTCGGTGTCAAGAAACAGCCAGATTCGAAAACGGTGGGCAGCCTGCAGTGACTTTGAAAGAAACCATCTTACGGCTGATAAACTCCTTCCTTACGCCCATTAGGTTTCGCCTGTCATAAAGGCGAATTGCGCCCCGATCAGTCCGATTGGATCAAGGAAAAGACAGAAGTCTTAGAACTTCTTGCTTTTTGGAAACCGGAACAGCAGACTGCCCACCG
>CAJUGZ010000172.1 GCA_910585855.1 uncultured Lachnospiraceae bacterium
ATCCAAGACTGCTGGATGGCTTCTTACAATCAGTTCCTTGTTCATATCCATTCCATGTACTATATCTTCAGAAATATGAAGCTTTTCCGCCCATACTTTATTGCTTTTTGAAAACCGTCCATCCCACGGTAACTGTTGAAGTGTATTTGCAAGGATAAAAGCAAGACGTTCCGAGCCGTATTCCTCCACTATGGGATTAAGCACTTCTTTATTAAGGTTCAATCCGTTATAATTCTGCCGGATTGCGTCTACAACTGCTTGCTTACATTCCTTATCCAATTTTCGAGATACTCTGTACTCATCCAGTTCTCCATGCTCAACAGCATAATTCAACGTATGATGATAAACGATAGGGCAATCTGCTTTCTCCGTATCTGGTTTTGAAAATAGGTTGAACTGCTGATAATCTTCCTTTTGTTCTGAAAAAAAAGAATCAGACCGTTTCTCACCATCTGATTCCTGTTTTTCTCTATTTAATTGTATATCAGTTCCGGCAATACGATTTCCTCTGCTCGTTGTTGAATATTGTTCATTTTCTGAACCCAAAGCATCTGATTCTGTTCCTTGAGTGCTTCGTTCACTCCTTCTGCTTCTGCCATCTGTGTACTCAAAAGTTCCATTCTCTCCTCCGCCTGTTCCTGTATGGTATACAGATGCTCCCACAGTTCCCCGGTCAGAGTCATTACGGCAAACATGGTATGCTGGTGTTCCTTCAGATAGGCTCTCCTCATCAAGCCGTATTTTCTCAGTTCCTGCTGTGGCTTCTCGTCCTCGTCCATCTCGATGTCTGGTATCAGATAATCCCCTTCTTGATGATAAGTAATACTCATTTTCTTTTCTCCCTTCTTTGTTAAGGTCATTCCTTTTTGTATTTTGTTGTACTTGCTCTTCACTTTTTCCCTTTAAAGTATTAAAGCATAGATCAGACTTTTTTTCAAGTCTTTTTTGTGATAAATTTTCTGTTGTATCCCTTTCTTCTATTTTATAAGTACGAATTACTTTACCTATTTGAATAAGAATCGGCTTTACTTGTTCATTGATCACATCACCAATAGCAGATACTACAGCAATCGTATTAAATTCATGAAGATATGTAAAAGAAAATTTCTCTATCAGCTCTTCTTTATTTGCACCACATCTTAATAAAATCATGTAGCTAATACTTTCTTTTATCATTTCTCTGACATGAATAGAAAGATTGGATTCATCTAGTTTTTCAAGAAAACTATTTTCTAAAAAATGCTGCACCTGCTGAATTGCTCCTTCACCACACTCCTGTACAATCTGATCTGCTATTTCTTTTATATATTCTGAAAAAGAATTTTCATTATTTTTTATCTCATAAGTAGTTTTTAAAGAATCTAAAACTATTTCCTCAAATTCTGACTTCATTTCCCACAAAACCGGAAATCTTCCAATTCTTTCTGCCTTATGTACATCCGAAATATCAAATACATATTTCAATTTTGGTCTTACTGCATCTGCATCAATCAATGCAATTCCTTTTGCTCCTTTATTGATCCAACAATTCATTTTTGTATTCCAAATTTCAACCGATGCACAAGCAGTAGCATCTGGTCGCTGGGCATAAATTAAAACCTGATCTTCAAATGAATATTTATAAAAATGTCCTGCCGTTTCAAGAAATCTCATCCAATTGATTTTACTTTTTACAATTTCTTCTTTTGTATCCTCGGAAAGTTTGGAAATTTTATAATATTTATTTGTCATTTTTACTCCTGTTTTTTGTTTCATTTTTTTATAAGTCAGAAAAGATCACACATTTTTTGCTGATCTTTTCTGACACATTTTTTACAATTCCATTATTTCACTTTTATTATTCTCTTTTATTCCTACTCCTTTGTATTTTTCTCTTTTCTTGAAGCAAGGGCAAGTATCGTTCCACCAGCTAAAAATAAAAGTATTACGAAAATAACAGGAATCATCCATTTAAGTGTTGTTTTTTCTGATCCTTCCTCTTTCCCCTCTTCCACTGTTTCTAATTCCATAACAGTTGTTTCTTCTGAAGAGATTATCACTTCTTCTGTACTCTCTTCTTGTTTGCTAGTTTCTTCTGTCTGAGTAGTTTCTGTTGGAGAGGTTTCTTCTACTTGAGTAGTTTCTGTTTGAGTAGTTTCTACTTCTTTTACTTTCAAAGATTCTGCATCATTTTCATTTTTAAGAATAACAATTAATTGCTCATAATCAATTCCGTTTTGCTCTAACAATTCCTGCACAGGTTTTTGTTTCTCTATCATAGTTTCTAATCCGATAATAATTTCCTCTTCTGTTATAAGATGCTTTTCTTTCTCTATAAGTTGTTTGGATAACTCTTCTAGTTTCCCTTCTAACTTTTCTATCTCTTTCTCCCTTTCTATTAATTTATTCAATAAACGATCGCCTTCTAATTGAAGATCTTCTCGCTCTTTCGTCTGCGTTTCAAAACGCTTTTCTAATTCCATTATCTTCTGCTTCAATTCCTGATTTTCTTTCTCTAGTCTAGTTTTTTCTAAATTACTATCATCAGAAGATGAAGAACAATTTCCATTTGATTCCAAACTTTCTATCTCTTTTGCCTGTGATTGTACTAATTTTTCTAATTCTATGATTCTTTCTCTTTGTTTCTCATTTTCTTTTTCTAAACTAGACTTTTCTGACTGTAATGAAGAAATTGTTTGATCTAATTTTTCTTTTTCCTCCTTTAAATTCTTATTTTCCCCTGTTATTTGATCCAACTGGATTTCAAACCTTCCTATTATCTGCTCAAGCGAAAAAATTTTTTTGTTTGCATCTTCCAATTCTTTTATTCTTTTTTCCAGTTGTTCCATAATATTTAACACATTTTCCAAAACTTTCTCTAATTGGTTCTGCAAACTGCCTTCTCCCTCTGTCATACCAAGCTGCTTCATTAAATCCCTTATGATTTCAATATAACTACTTAACCTATCTTTCATATCCGTAACCGTTCCGATTACCTCTTCATAATCTGCATTTTTATCTAATCCCAGCAATTCTTTTAATTTTGCCAAAAACTGATCTGCCTGTTCTTTCTGCTTCACAATTTCCTCCAGAAGTTTTTTCAACTCTTCTGTGGTATCCGCTGAAATATCTTCCCTTCCTAATAAAATTTGAATGGTTTTTGTCATCGTATCCTGTTGATTTACCATATCTGTTAATTTCTCATAAATATTAGTAAGGCGAACCGTTACGGCTGAACCTGTTACAATACTTGAATCAGCCAAATTACTTTCATCTGGTATCCGAATCAATCCTTCTACATCACCAAGGTATTCCCAGTATTCTTTTAAAGTTTCTTTCATATTATGAACAGAATCTGTAACATCCTTATAACTTGCATTTTCGTCTAAATCAAGCATTTCTTTTAATTCTGTCAAAAACAAATCTGCTAGGTTTTTCTGTTTTATAATTTCATCCAGAAGATTTTTCAGTTCCTCTGCGTTTTCTACACGAATATCTTCCCTTCCTAACAAAATCTGAATGGTTTTTGTCATCATATCCTGCTGATTTACCATATCTGTCAATTTTTCATAAATATTAGTAAGACGAACCGTTACGGCTGGACCTGTTACAATAGCTGAACCACTTGCTACATCACTTCCATCTGGCATCTCAATCAATTCTTCTACTTTACCTAAATACTGCCAATATTCCTGCATCGTATCTTTCATAGCAGAAATTTTTTGATATAGTTCTTCATCCGTATCATATACACTAAGTTCAACAAGTAATTTCAAACTTTCTATAAAACGATTTGCTTTCTTTTGCTGCTTTTCGATTTCTTCTAATAATTCTTTCAATTCTTCTATCGTAGAAAAATCTGCTGTACTATCATTTAACAAATCCTTTATCGCTTGTTTCATCAGTTCCATTTGTTTATATAGTTCTGTTATCTTTGTTTGCACGTTATTAAGTTCTTCTTTTGCTTCTGCACCTGTTGTCAATGAATGAGATCCATTTGTACCTTCTGTTTTTAAAAGTTCTTCCGTATAATCTAATAAACTTCCATATTCATTCAATATTTCCTTCCAATTTAATATTTTTTGATATAATTCTTTATTCGTAGCATCTCCATTCAAACCGACTAACTGTTTTAATGTTGCCATAAAATCAAAGGTTTCTTGTTGCTGTTGTAATACTTCTTTTAAAAGTTCCTCTAATTCCTCTGCATTATCTGGATTGGATGCAGCATCCCCAAGCAATGTCTTCAATAATTCTTTATATAGCTGAAGCTGTTTATACATATCCTGTATTTTTACATATACTACATTGGTTTCCTCTGAAACTGTTCCTCCTTGACTTCCTAATTGTATAACAGTCTGTACTTCTTTTAGAAATTGACGATATATTCCTAAATTTTCTTTCATTTTTGAAATGTATTGATATAATTCCTCATTCGTTGTATTTGGATCAAGTCCCAAAAGCCCTTTTAAACTATCTATATAGATTCGAAGAGAATCGGCATAATCTCGAAGTGCTTTTATTTGAGCTGTTATTGCTTCAACCAACGTTTTTCCTTCCGTATCTACACCAAGATTATCAAGCGATTTTAAAATTTCATCTAACTGATTTTCTAAACTCTTTAACACTTCAACTGTCTGGATAATTTTTATAGTTGTTTCTTCTAACTGGCTTTCCAAAGATCCGCTATTTTCCACTCCCATCAGTTCTTTTAATTCTTCCAGATTTTTTGTATATAGATCCAAATCTTTTGTAAGTTCATCTACTTTTTCTTTTATCTGATTTAATACCTCTGTATTTACTGTTCCATCTGGATTAAGAATGGTATCTGTAATACCTAATTTTTCTTTTATATATACAATCTCTTTTAGTAACACTTCTTCATTTGACTTTACTGTTTCAATTTCAACCTTTAATTTTTCTAAAATTTCTGGAAGTTTACTTATATCTGCATCAGGATCTTCTTCAAACATAATCAGAATTTTATCAATAATAGTTTTAAGTTCTGTTAATTCTTTTTCATCTTTTAATAACCTGTCTACTACTTCTCTAACTCCACTTTCCAGATTATGAATATCACTGGCTGTATTTCCAGTAAGGTCAACAACAATATCTGCTTCTGCAAGAATTGACTGTAACCGCTCTGCCAATGCTTCATATCCTGCAAGATCCTCCTGAATTTTATGTTCCATTTCGTTTACAATCCGAACTAATCCTATGTAATCATCTCGCTTAAGACCAAGATGTGCCATTAACTTAGCTAAGTCAGGAGAATATCCTGTAATCGGAATCACATACTCTAAACCAGAACTTCCTGCTGTTAAAGTAATTTCAATATTATTCGTCCCTACATACTTTACTTTTGTATTTCCCAATTCAAAATCTCTATTTTTTGCAGTCATAGTTGATCCATCTGAAAAAGTGATGTTTACCGTAATCATATCCTTTGTTACATCAATCCCTTTTGTAATATCATACTCACCATTACTGCAATAACTATCATTTGTATATTGTTTATCAAAATTATCATTTAAAACAGCACTAACACCTGTGATATTTTTCCATGTTGCTGTTAAAACCACATCATTGGCTGGCTGTATAAAAGTTGTTTCTGGGCTTGTTTCATCAGCGAGAGTAACTCCACCACTTACAAGCACCCATCCACAAAAATAATATTTATATCTTGAGCCAGCATGGATGGTTGCAGTTGACTGATAAGGTACACGTTGTAAACTTGTGGAATCATCTCCACCATTTGCTGTTGTCACATTATAATAATTTACTTCCCAAATTGCTTTAATCGTAACATTAGCTGCACCAAGCGTAAACGTTGTGACTGGACTTGTTGGATCTAAAATAGTAATGTCACCAGATGTCACTTCCCACTCTTTAAACGTATATCCTACCCGACTTCCGGCACGAATTACAATCGTAGAATTATAATCGTAAGTCCCACCTCCTGTTGCTCCATCTCCACCATTTCCGTCAACGGTTACTTGATATTGATTGATTTTCCACGATGCAGTCACTGTTACATCATAATCTTCCATAGTAAAAGTTGTTTTTGAAGAAGACGCATCCTTAAGAATTACATTTCCTCTATTGACTGTCCACCCTGCAAATGTATAACCTGTTTTTGTTCCTGCATCAATTGTTACAGTTGAACCATAAGCAATATGACTCATATCACCAGTTGAACCTGCAGCTCCATTATTCACGGCTACATTATGTTTATTTGCTTCCCATACAGCATACAACGTTGTATTAGAAGTAATCCCTGTTATTGTAGCATTATTAGAATATTGCACTCCACCGGATGCACTGGTACTCCATCCTTTAAAAGTATGTCCATATTTTGTAAATACATTGGATTTTAATTCTCCTCCGGTATATGCAATGCTGCTGACATCCATTGTACCATTCCCGCCATTTGCATGATAAGTAACCGTATAATAATTCACTTCCCATATAGCATATAAGGTTATATTGGATGTAAGGTTTGTGATAGCTGCTCCATCTTCATATACCTTTGAACCAGATGCACTAGTAGCCCATCCTTTAAACGTGTATCCTGTTCTTGTAAAAGCATTTGCTTTCAAATTTCCACCAGTATATGCAATGCTGCTAGAATCCATTGCACCATTCCCACCATTCGCATTATAAGTAACCGTATAATGATTTACTGTCCAATTTGCCGTCAGGGATACATTACCTGCTGGCTGTATAAAGGTTGTATTGGAACTGGAAGCATTTGCAAGACTTACTTCACCGGAATTTATTGTCCATCCTGTAAATGTATAACCTGTCTTTGTCCCTGCTTTTATGGTTACAGTTGAACCATAGTTATGTGTTCCTGCCCCGGATGCTCCTGTTCCACCATTTGTTATACTAGTTGTATATTCATTTACTTCCCATACTGCATATAAAGTGACATCTGATGTAAGATTTGTAATGTTTGCTCCATTTTCATACACTTTTGAACCAGATGCACTGGTAGCCCATCCTTTAAATGTGTATCCTGTTCTTGTAAAAGCATTTGCTTTCAGATTTCCTCCAGTATATGCAATACTACTGGAATCCATTGATCCACTACCGCCATTTGCATGATAAGTGACAGTATAATGATTCACTGTCCAATTTGCTGTCAGGGATACATTACCTGCTGGTTGTACAAAGGTTGTATTGGAACTGGAAGCATCTGCAAGATTTACCTCACCAGAGTTTACCGTCCATCCGGCAAATGTATATCCCGTTTTTGTTCCTGCTTTTATGGTTACAGTTGAACCATAATTATGTGTTCCTGCCCCAGATGCTCCTGTTCCACCATTTGTTATACTAGTTGTATAACTATTTACTTCCCACACTGCATATAAAGTAATGGCTGATGTAATTGCCGGGAGGGTACTTCCTGTTGTATAAGTTGCTGTCGTTGCTGTACTGCTTGTACTCCATCCTTTGAATGTGTATCCTACTTTACTTCCATTATAAGATGGAACTTTCGTTGAGCCTGTACCAATTACCGTTCCTACTGAACCAGTACCACCATTTACATTAAAACTATAATTGATAGGACTCCATACTGCATACAAAGTAGTCCCTGATGTAATTGTCGGAAGAGTATTTCCTGTTGTATAAGTTGCTGTTGTTGCCGTACTGTTTGTACTCCATCCTTGAAAAGTATATCCTGTTTTGCTTCCATTATAAGATGGAACTTTTGTCGAACCTGTACCGATTACTGTTCCCACTGAACCAGTACCACCATTTACATCAAAATTATAATTGATAGGACTCCATATTGCATATAAAGTCATATCAGAAGTAGGATAAATCATTGCTCCATTGGTATACTGAACTGTTCCATTAGAAGAAGTTGACCATCCGGCAAATGTATAACCGGATCGTGAAAAACCGTTATTCGCTAAATATCCTCCTGTTGCTGCAATAGTTTGATTTGACATATTCCCTGTACCACCATTACCTTGAAAGGTAATTGTTTTTGCAAATTGATATTCTGTTCCTGTAACAGCATATTCCGATCCATTTACAGAATAAAGTACAATCGTTGGGTAAAAATTACTACTTGATGCTGGAACAGTATAGGTAAGCGTTTTACTAGAACCTTTACTGATTCTTTTTTCACTGGCAACTTCTACTCCATCCACATAGATAGATATATTATATCTGGAAGATTTAGAAAATGTCGCTCTTACTTTTACACTATAGGTATCACCGGGATTTAAAGAATCTGGTTCTTCTATTGTATAAGTTAATGTTTCTGGATAAGAAGTATAACTTCCATTTCCAGTACATGTTTCGTCCCACGGACCTTCGCACGGATCACTACATACGCAATCTTCATCTTCCTCTTCATAATAAACCGTCAAGGTATTGGTTTGTATGGCAGCCTGACAATTAAAGTTTGGTAAAAACAACAGTCCAGCTGCACATAAAATTGATGTAAATAATTTTCTTTTTTTTCTTTTTTTCATTCTGCATTACCTCGTATCCCATAATAGGAATCGAATATATGGTCAATAGTATCGTTCTCTTTTATACTGCCGATTTTTGCATACATCAGATCTTTATTAAAAAACCATAAACTAGTTGGATAAGAATTTATATTCGATTTCCATATGGTATCTGCATCTGTATACAAAATTTTTTCTGCAAAATCATATTTCTGCATATCATCTTTATATTTTTCTTCACAAATTAGATATAAATTACAATCCGGATTTTCTGATATATAATCCGAAATAATTGGAATCGTAGCTTCACAATATGGACAATTATATTTGATAAATAATACTATCGTGTTGTCCTTAAGGGAAATCGTACATAAATTATTATCCTTATCTTTTAATAAAATTTCCTCTGGTGCAAATTCGAAATACTGAAAAAAGGTATTCATCGTATTCAAATCACCATTAAATCTAGTATAATAATCTCTATAAGTGGATTCACTTAACTTATATTGTTCAATATAACTTCTATTCACTTCAATATTCAGCCTTGCTTTTCCAACTGTAGTTTCCTCCGTCAAGAAAAACTCTTTTATATCTGCTTCTGGCAGCAACTTATCTTCTTGTTTTATACCATCCATCCAATATTGCCATCCCTGATTTGAATAAAGCCAGCCATCTTCCAGATAGCCCACTTTATCATTCTTTCCATCCCCTGTACGATCTATTTTTTCGCAGGATGCAA
>CAJUGZ010000173.1 GCA_910585855.1 uncultured Lachnospiraceae bacterium
ACATCCTGCTTCCATGCAGGGTGTGAAAAAAAAGGGGCGTGTTTAGCCCGGATAACAGAAAAGAAGCTGTCTTACGGCTGGTAAAATCCTTCCTTACACCTATTTCGTTTCGGATGAAAGGAGGGCGAATTGCGCCCCGGTCTGTCTGGTTGGAGGAAGGAAAAGGCAGAAGTCTTAGAACTTCTTGCTTTTTGGAAACCGGAACAGCAGGCTGCTCACCGTTTTCGAATCTGGCGTCCTCTAGCGTCCTCCCTCTTATAAAAATCGTACGCTACTGAAAATTCTAAAAAGTTCTTATCCCATCCTCTTGTAAAATCAAAATTTTATCCTTTTTTAAATTTATAAGTTTATCCGAGTGTCTATTCCTTTATATTGACTTTCTTTTATACGTCTACTACAATATAAAATAACTTTTCAAAAAGGAGTAAAAAATATGTTATGTCATATAATAATTGATTTAAGCTATTTTCTCTGTACAAGGTTCAATGAATGGACGAAGCCTGTACAGAGTAATAAATAAATCTAACATTCGTCCCATTGAATTTTGTACTTATAAGGTAAAAACTATAATATTATAAGGAGAAAATTCAATGAATCAAAATTTTAAACAATACATTATTTTTTGGCTAAGTCAGGCAATTTCTCAATTAGGAAGTGCTATGACAAGTTTTACACTGATTTTATGGACATACGAACAGGTTCACTCTGCAATGGCAGTTTCAATTCTGTCATTCTGCAACTATGTGCCTTATATTCTTGTCAGTATTTTTGCAGGTGCATTTGTTGATCAGCATAATAAGAAAAAAATCCTATTATTGACAGACAGCATAGCTGCCGTTTGTTCTGTAGTTGTTCTGTTACTTAGTATGTTTGATCTTCTAAAGATTTGGCATATCTATCTAATAAATGGTATTATCGGATTTATGAATTCCTTCCAATCTCCGACCTCTTCTGTAGTAATCGGAAAAATCGTTCCAAAAGAGAAACTGGCACAAGTAAGCGGTATGAATTCCTTTTCCAGCAATCTAACCACAGTACTTACTCCCATTCTTGCAGCATTTCTATTCTCTTTCGGCGGTTTAAAAATTATCCTTTTTATAGATTTAAGCAGTTTTTTACTAGCCTTTTTTGTATTACTGCTTTATATCCATATTCCAGAAGAAAAAACAAAAAGAAAAAAACGTTCTCTTTTTTCCGACTGTAAAGAAGGTATTCAGTTTTTGCTAAATAAAAAAAGCCTATGGATTATTATTATTACTATGGCAGTATTAAACTTTTTTTCAAGACTAACCTACGAAAATATTCTTTCCCCAATGCTTCTTTCTAGAAGCGGAAATAATAATCTTGTTCTGGGTACGGTAAATGCTATGATGGGAATAGGAGGAATTGTAGGAGGCATTCTTGTTTCTACAGGTAAATTTTCTAAAAATCCTATTAAAATGATTTATCTGTCTGCAATGATTTCCTTTCTATTTGGTGATTTACTAATGGGACTTGGAAGAACTCCTATCCTATGGTCTATCGCCGGAATAGCAGCAAGCCTTCCGATTCCGTTTATCAATGCCGGGCAAAATATAATCTTATATGAAACTGTTCCGTCTTCCATGCAGGGAAGAGTTTTTGCTGTAAAAAATGCGATCCAATACAGTACTATTCCAATCGGAATTTTACTTGGAGGGTTTTTAGCCGATTATATATTTGAACCTTTTATGCAGTCAGAAAAACAACTCGCCGTTTTACTGCAGCATCTTGTTGGAAACAGTGCTGGAAGCGGAATGGCACTTATGTTTTTATGTACAGGGATCTGCGGTGGACTGTTTAGTCTTCTGTGCTATCACTCAAAAGAAATAAAATCTTTGCGAAAATAAATAAAATTAACCTGTTCCTACTACTTTAGAACTTAGTCGAACCCATAAATTTAATTTCTTTACAGGGGGACGCTGAACTCAGAAGGAAGGTCTATTCCGGGCTCACTCTCGCTTAGCATTTTTTATTTTCATAGCGGACACATAAGGCACTAAAATACAGCAAGACAGTGCCTAAGTGCCGACGGGAAATGATGACCCTGCATAGACCTTCCTTCTGAGTTCAGCTATTTCTACCAATCAGAAAATGGTGTTATTATAAATTTCACAGTTGAGCCATGCAGAATGGATTGTGCAAATAGTACGTGAGAGCTTGTATAAAATCTTTTTAAATTCCTGCCTATCTACGCAAAAGCAATGATAAATTTAGAAAAAACAGCAGGAATCTAAAGAAAGGTCTACGCCGGGGCATTATTTCCCGTCGGCACTTAGGTGCTGTATTTTAGCACCTTATGTGTCCGCTACGAGGAAATATTAAGTGCGAACGGCCCCAGAGTAGACCTTTCTTTGGATTCCTGCGTCCGGCATGGCAATAGATTTTAAATAGGAAATGCTAAGCGAAAGCGGACTCGGAATAGACCTTCCTTTTAAGTTCAGCGTCCCCCTCTTGGTTCTAAAACAACAAATCACAAATTAGTATACCCCATCAAACTTCGATCCACTGCCTGAGCAGCCTCACGCCCTTCTTTAATCGCCCAAACTACCAGCGACTGTCCCCGATGCATATCCCCTGCCACAAACACCTTTGACAAATTAGTCATATATCCCCCTTTCTGCGTCTTTACATTCCCTCTCTCATTTAATTCCACTCCAAAAGCCTTTGCCACATATTCCTGTGCTCCAAGAAATCCGGCTGCAATCAGCACCAGATCCACATCTATAGTATACTCACTTCCCTCCAAAGGAACCATCCGTATCTGCCCAGTCTTTTCATCTGTCTTTTTCTCTAATTTTACCAGTACAGCCTTCTTCAGTTTTCCTTTCCCATCTGTTTGAAACTCTTTTACCGTAGTCTGATAAACTCTGGGATCTTTTCCAAATAAAGCGATTGCTTCCTCCTGCCCATAATCTGTCTTAAGCACTTTTGCCCATTGTGGCCAAGGATTATCTGCTGCCCGCACCAAAGGCGGCTTTGGCATCATCTCTAACTGTATCACCCCTGCACACCCATGCCGAATAGCAGTTCCTACACAGTCATTTCCAGTATCTCCTCCGCCGATTACCAATACTTTCTTTCCCTTTGCCGAAATATACTGTCCGTCTGCCAGATTGGAACGAAGCAGACTCTGTGTGGTAGCTTTTAGAAAATCTACTGCAAAATAAATCCCTTCCGCTTCTCTGCCGGGTACTTTTATATCTCTTGGCTTTGACGCTCCGCACGCCAAAACCACACAGTCATATTCTTTAAAAATTTTAGATGCCTTGATATCCATTCCAATATCTGCCCCGGTAACAAATTCCACTCCCTCTTCTTTCATAAGAGCCGTCTTTCGCTCAATCACCTGTTTTTCCAATTTCATATTTGGAATTCCATACATTAAAAGTCCGCCAATCCGATCCTCTCTTTCAAAAACTGTTACCAGATGTCCTCTTTGATTTAACTGATCCGCACAAGCCAATCCGGCAGGTCCTGATCCAATTATCGCCACTTTTTTTCCGGTGCGGACTGCAGGAATTTCTGCTTTGGCATAGCCGTTTTCATAGGCATACTCAATAATTGTTCTTTCATTTTCCTTTGTTGCAACCGGTTCTCCGTTTAAATTGCAGGTACAAGCTCCCTCGCATAGAGCAGGACAGACACGGCTGGTAAATTCGGGAAAATTATTTGTTTTTTTCAGCCGATCAAATGCCTGCTCATAATTTCCCGTATATAACAAATCATTCCACTCTGGAATCAGATTGTGAAGCGGACAGCCGGATGCCATCCCGCCAATCATCATTCCTGACTGGCAGAACGGAACACCACAGTCCATACAGCGGGCTGCCTGAAGCCGCTGCTTTTCTTTTGGCAGCGGAGTATGAAATTCCTGAAAATGCCGTATCCTTTCTTTCGGAGAAACTTCTTCGCTGGTTTCTCTTTTATACTCTAAAAATCCTGTTGGTTTACCCATAGCCTCCGCTCCTCCTACTTTCTTGTATTTGCATAAAATGCTTCTATCTGTGCCTGTTCGCTGCTTAATCCCTTTTCTTCCATCTGTACAATCGTATTCATCATTCGTTTATAGTCATGAGGCAGCACTTTCTTAAACTTCGGCAGATATTCCCCAAAATGACTTAAAATTTCTTTTCCTTTTTCCGAATTGGTATAGGCAACATGTTCCTCAATCATTTCCTTTAATTCCAATACATCATACTTAGATGTCACGGTTTCTAACGAAACCATTTCTTTATTTAGTCGAGTATAGAGATCTCTGTGTTCATCCAAAACATATGCAATTCCGCCGCTCATTCCGGCTGCAAAATTCTTTCCGGTCTGCCCCAGTACTACTACACGTCCACCCGTCATATATTCACAGCCATGATCGCCGACACCTTCTACTACTGCCGTAGCCCCGGAATTTCTTACACAGAATCGTTCTCCGGCAACACCATTAATAAATGCCTTTCCGCTGGTTGCACCATAAAGGGCAACATTTCCAATAACAATATTTTCCTCTGCTTTAAACTTTACTCCAGTAGGAGGATATACCACCAGCTTTCCACCGGACAGTCCTTTTCCAAAGTAATCGTTGCTGTCCCCGACCAGTTCCAAAGTAAGCCCTTTTGGAATAAATGCTCCAAAACTCTGTCCGCCGCTTCCTTTGCACTTTACTGTAAAAGTATCTTCCGAAAGTGTATCTCTAAACCGTTTGGTAATTTCCGAACCAAATATTGTTCCAAAGGTACGATCGATATTGCTGACATCCAACTCCATACTGCGCTTCTGTCTGCTCTCCAATGCAGACTTCATCTTCTTTAACAGTACTTTTTCATCCAACGTCTTTTCCAATTCAAAGTCAAATACATTCTTTTTTTGATAAGGTGCTAATTTTTCCTTTACAAACGGATTTTGAATCATATGGGACAAGTCAACAAAATGCGCTCCCCGTCTCTCATCCGTTGGATCTGCCTCTAATAAATCGCTTCGTCCAATCAATTCGTCCATCGTTCGGATTCCCAATTTCGCCATATATTCTCTTAATTCCTGTGCAATAAATCTCATAAAGTTTATCACATATTCTGGTTTTCCCCGAAACCGTTTTCGAAGTTCCGGGTTCTGTGTTGCAATTCCCACCGGGCAGGTATCTAGATTGCACACCCGCATCATTACACAGCCCATTGTTACAAGCGGAGCAGTAGCAAATCCAAACTCTTCTGCACCAAGCATTGCTGCAATTACAACATCTCTTCCTGTCATCAATTTTCCGTCTGTTTCCAAAATAACTTTGTCACGAAGCCCATTTAAAATCAAAGTCTGATGTGTTTCTGCCAGTCCTAACTCCCACGGAAGCCCTGCATTATAAATGGAATTTCTAGGAGCAGCTCCTGTTCCTCCGTCATAACCCGATACCAAAATTACCTGTGCGCCTGCTTTGGCTACTCCGGCAGCTACCGTACCTACTCCTGCCTCGGAAACCAATTTTACAGAGATTCTGGCATTGGTATTAGCATTTTTACAGTCATAAATTAATTGTGCCAAATCTTCAATCGAATAAATATCATGATGCGGAGGCGGTGAAATCAGGCCTACTCCCGGCGTTGAATGACGGGTTTTGGCTATCCATGGATAGACTTTTCCCGCCGGAAGCTGTCCGCCTTCTCCGGGCTTTGCCCCCTGTGCCATTTTAATCTGAATTTCCTTAGCACTTACCAAATATCTGGATGTTACACCAAAACGCCCGGATGCCACCTGCTTAATTGCAGAACATTTATTGTTTTCTGCAGTATTTCCTTCTAACCTCTCTAAACTCTCTCCGCCTTCTCCGCTGTTGGACTTTCCCTGCAGGCGGTTCATTGCAACTGCCAGTGTTTCATGTGCTTCCTGTGAAATCGAACCATAGGACATCGCCCCTGTTTTAAACCGTTTGACAATCGAATCTACACTTTCTACTTCTTCAATCGGCACTCCTTTTGACGGATAGCGAAAACGCAGCAGACTCCGCAGCGTTCCTGCTTTCATCTCTTCATTTAATGCATGTGTATACTGTTTAAAAATCTCATAATTTCCGGTCTGTGCCGCCTGCTGCAAAAGATGAATGGTAAGCGGATTATAAAGATGTTCCTCTTTCTCTGCACGGAGTTTATGACTTCCTACACTTTCCAAAGTAGTATCTACATGCAGTCCAAGCGGATCAAAAGCAGCCGAATGAAGCGCATCCACATCTGCCGCTATCTCTTTTAATCCAATTCCTTCTATCCGGCTGACCGTTCCGGTAAAATACTTTTGAATCACATCCGAGCAAATGCCGATTGCCTCAAAAATCTGAGAACCTTGATAAGACTGTATTGTAGAAATCCCCATCTTAGAAGCAATCTTTACAATTCCATGGAGCACTGCACTGTTATAATCATCTACTGCTGCATAGTAATCCTTATCTAACATATTGCTTTCAATCAGATACTGTATAGATTCCTGTGCCAAATAAGGGTTAATCGCACAAGCACCATATCCTAATAATGTAGCAAAGTGATGTACTTCTCTTGGCTCTCCGCTTTCCAAAATAATTGCAATACTGGTACGCTTCTTTGTACGAACCAAATATTGATGCACCGCCGATACCGCCAGCAGAGAAGGAATCGGCACATGGTTTTCATCCACTCCACGATCCGAAAGAATAATAATATTTGCCCCATCCCGATGCGCCCGATCTACTTCCAAATAAATATGATCGATTGCCCGCTCTAATGATGTATTTTTATAATATACAATCGGAATTTCTTCCACTTGAAAGCCTTCTACTTTCATATTTTTAATCTTCATCAAATCGGTATTGGTAAGAATCGGATTTTCTACTTTTAAGATTTTACAGTTTTCCGGCTTCTCTTCCAGAAGATTTCCCTCTTCTCCGATATAGATAGAAGTAGAAGTTACAATTTCCTCCCGAATCGCATCAATCGGCGGATTAGTAACCTGCGCAAATAACTGCTTAAAATAATTAAATAAAGGCTGATGCTGTTTTGACAATACAGCCAGCGGACTGTCTACTCCCATAGCAGAAACTGCCTCTGCACCGTTTAATGCCATCGGCAGAATCATTGTCCGATACTGCTCATAGGTATAACCAAACGCCCGTCTTAATTTTGCATGTTCTTCTTTGCTATACTTACGTACCTGTTTATTCGGAATCTTTAAATGCTTTAATTCCACCAAGTTATTATCCAGCCATTCTCCATAAGGCTGTCTGGAAGCATAACGATTTTTTAAATCTTCATCATTGACTACTTCTCCCTTTATCGTATCTACCAAAAGCATCTTTCCGGGACGAAGACGATCCTTTTTCACAATCCGATTTGGATCGATATTCAACGCTCCAACTTCAGAGGAAAGAATCATATAATTGTCATCTGTAATATAATATCTGGAAGGTCGAAGCCCGTTTCGATCCAACACCGCCCCCATCTGATCTCCATCGGTAAATAAAATAGATGCCGGACCATCCCAAGGCTCCATCATCGTTGCATAATACTGATAAAAATCTTTTTTCTTTTGAGGCATCGCCCTATCATTACTCCAAGGCTCTGGTATGGTAATCATTACGGCAAGCGGCAGTTCCATTCCACTCATTACCATAAACTCCAATGCATTATCTAACATAGCAGAATCCGAACCTTCTGCATTGATAATCGGAAGAATTTTTGTCATTTCGTCCTTTAAAAAAGGACTATCCATATTTTCCTCACGCCCCAGCATTTTATCCGCATTTCCACGAATCGTATTAATCTCCCCATTGTGTACAATAAAACGATAAGGATGTGCCCTCTGCCAGCTTGGATTTGTATTTGTACTAAATCTGGAATGTACCGTAGCAATCGCCGATTCATAATCCGTTGACTGCAAATCCGGGAAAAACTGCCGCAGCTCTTTTACCAAAAACATTCCCTTATATACAATCGTCCGACTAGAAAGAGAAACCACATAAGTATTATCATTACTCTGCTCAAAAACCCGCCGAACCACATAGAGCTTCCGATCAAAAGCCAGCCCCTTTTCCAAATCTCTTGGCTTCTTTACAAATCCCTGCATAATACAAGGCATACAATCTACTGCCTTTTTTCCAAGAATAGAAGGATTGATTGGAACTTCTCTCCAACCTAAAAACTCCAATCCCTCCTTCTTTACAATAATTTCAAACATCTTTTTGGCCTGATTTCTTGCCAATTCATCCTGCGAAAAAAAGAACATTCCAATTCCATATTCCCTCTCGCTTCCAATCTCAACTCCCTGCGCTTTCATCGCTTTCGAAAAAAAACGATGCGAAATCTGAAGCATAATCCCTACACCATCCCCTGTCTTTCCCTCTGCATCCTTACCGGCACGATGCTCCAAATTTTCCACAATCTTCAAAGCATTTTCCACTGTCTGATGCGTCTTAATCCCCTTAATATTCACTACAGCCCCTATTCCACAGTTATCATGTTCAAATCTAGGACTATACAATCCCTGTTCCTGAAATCCTTCTATCTTATCTGGTTTCTCTATCCTGCCTCGTTGGTTCATCAGCCTCATCCTTCCTTCCCAAATCTACTCTTTTTCCTATCAAAAAAATTTATAAATTTGCTTCACTAAAACGCTGAAATAATCATACACCTTTTTTCTAATTCTGTAAACCACTTTTTTATCTAAAATTGTCAAATAATTCGTCTACTAAATATAAATAAAAATATATTCCAATAATTGCAAATAAAATTCCTGAATAAACTCCAATAAACAAACAATTTTTCTAGATTTTAATAAAAAAATCTTAATAAAAAATTCCTTTTTCTTTTAAAATTCTTCTGCTTTTCTAAAATTGTTTGTAAATTGTTCCTTTATTTTTATTTTACTTTTGCAAGTTTTGTTATATAATCCTGCACTTTTGTATACTGTTGAACGCAGGACACCAGATTCGAAAACGGTAGGCAGCCTGCTGTTCCGGTTTCCAAAAAGCAAGAAGTTCTAAGACTTCTGCCGTTCTATGCATCCAACCAGACAGACCGGGGCGCAATTCGCCCTCATTTCAGCCGAAACGAAACAAGCATAAGGAAAGATTTTACCAACCAAAAAATATTCTCTTCCCTATTCTCCGGGCTAAACACGCCCCTTTTTTTTCACACCCTGCATGGA
>CAJUGZ010000174.1 GCA_910585855.1 uncultured Lachnospiraceae bacterium
TTTTCCAAAGTCACTGCAGTCTGCCTAGGGTTTTCGCATCTGGCTGTTTCTTGACACCGGAAAGAAAAAATAAAAAAGAATGATATCGAAACGTTTTTAAGAATTTGTTTTGTATTTCGATGTATATTAATAAAATAGTATTTTTTTACTGTAATATGGAATAAAAGTTTCTTGAATATATTGAAAAAGATGTATGGAAGAAGATATGGAACAGGCTCTTAGCATTTCCTCTCGTAGCGGATGTATAAGGCACGAAAAGACTATGCTTGAGTGTCAATATGCAAGTAAAGAAATATCGCAAATTGTTATAGCTGGTACGAAAAGACTATCCTTGAGTGTCAACTTGTTTTGAAAATGTAATTTTGTGGTTTTAGAAAAAGGCACGAAAAGATTATGCTTAAGTGTCAACGGGAAATGATGGTTTTGCATAGCGATCCATTTGACTTTTGATTGTGTACTCCATATAACAAATAGTAAAATGTTTGCTGGAGTGTTATGCAGTTGGTCAGATAACGATAGAAAAAATATGTGTTATAATAATATTTTTTTGAAACAGTCAGGAAAAGGAGTAGAAGAAAATAGCAGATTTTATATGGTATATTGTTTTATGTATTGGAGAATTTTTAACTTTTTGTCCCGGAGTCGAGAAGCAGCTAGATGCGAAAATGGTAGGCAGCCTGCAGTGACTTCGGAGAAAAGTTAGAAGTTCTTGGACTTCTGCTCGAAAACCTAAGATTTTTTTCACATACTGCTTCCATGCAGTGTGTGAAAAAAAAGGGGCGTGTTTAGCCCGGATGGAAGGGAAGGATGCATCTTGTGGCTGATAAAGTCATTTTGTATGTCAGTAACTTTCGGTCTGCAGTAAGGGCGAATTGCGCCCCGGTCTGTCTGGTTGGATGTGTAAAAAATACAGAAGTCTTAGAACTTCTTGCTTTTTGGAGAGCGGAACAGCAGGATGCCTACCATTTTCGCATCTGGCGTCCCCTTCGGAAGATAGTACCGCTGCGGAATCAAGTTTCACAACAGTTTGGGAGCATTTGAATTGTTATAATGTTTTTGTGATATGATATAATTGATTTTTGGGAAATAGGTAGAAATTGGGAGTTTATAGGGAGGGCAGTGATGTATTTAATAGCAGGTTTGGGAAATCCGACTTATCAGTATGCACGAACCAGACATAATATAGGATTTGAGGTAATTGATGAGCTTGCGGATAGAAACGGGATTTCTATGGATATCAATAAGCATAAGGGGGTTTGCGGAAAGGGGATGATTGCAGGAGAAAAAGTGATTCTTTTGCAGCCGCAGACTTATATGAATTTAAGTGGAGAGAGTATACGGGAGGCAGTGGGGTATTATAAGTTAGAGCCAGAGAAGGATTTGATTTTAATTTTTGATGATATTAGTTTGGATGTGGGGCGGATTCGGATTCGGGCAAAGGGGAGTGCAGGGGGACATAATGGGGTAAAAAGTGTAATTGCCTGTTTGGGGACGGATGTATTTTGCCGAATTAAGGTTGGAGTTGGAGAGAAGCCAAAAGGATGGGATTTAGCGGATTATGTGCTTAGTCGTTTTGGGGAAGAGGATCGGATAAAGGCGGATGAAAGTGTAGAACGGGCTGCTTTGGCAGCAGAATGTATTTTACAGGACGGGATAGAGCGGGCAATGAATGTATTTCATGGAAAGGTTTAGGAGAGAGGGAGGAGAGTATGAATTGTATAACAGCTCCTTTGACAGAGTTAAGGGAAGTGGAAGAACTGCATAGCTGGCTGAAAGGACGGCGAAACAGTATAGGAAAAAGAAGCGGAGCGATTTTTGCTTGTGGATGTATGGACTCTCAAAAGGCACATTTTATTGCCGGATGTGGAGAAGAGTTTGCTTATAAACTGGTGATTACATTTAGTGAAACACGGGCTAGAGAACTTTACGAGGATTATAAGTGTTTTGATGAAAATGTGGTCTGTTATCCGGCTAAAGATTTTATTTTTTATAGTGCAGATGTGCATGGAAATCTGATTGTACAGGAACGGATGAAGGCAATTCAGGAGATGTTGGAGAAAGAACGGCTGGTGGTAATTGTTACGATTGACGGATGTATGGATAAGATTTTGCCGCTGGATTTGATTCAGAGTTATATTTTGCGGATTTCGGATACGGATTGTATTGATAGTGAGGAATTGATAAAACAGCTTGAACGGATTGGATATGAGCGGGTGCAGCAGGTAGAGGGGTGCGGGGAGTTTGCTGTGCGTGGAGGGATTATTGATATCTTTCCTTTGACAGAGGATGTGCCTTATCGAATTGAACTGTGGGGGGATGAGGTGGATTCGATTCGTACTTTTCATATTCAAAGTCAGCGTTCGATTGAGAGTCAAAAGGAAATTGTACTTTATCCGGCTACGGAAATTATTTTGGATTCGGATAGGATGGAGGAAGGGATTTGCAGGATAGAGGCAGACCTGCAAAGACAAAAAGAGGTATTTATTAAAGAGAAAAAGAGAGAAGAAGCACAGCGGATTGGTGTGATGATAGAAGAGGCAATGGAACATATGAGGAATTTAAAATCGGCTGTTTCTTTGGATGCTTATTTGCCTTATTTTTATACGGAAACGGTTAGTTTTTTGGATTATTTTCCGATTGAACAGACTCTGATATTTTTAGATGAGCCAGTTCGGATTGGAGAAAAAGCAGATACATTGGAGATGGAATTTCGAGAGAGTATGATTCATCGTTTGGAAAAGGGATATATTTTGCCGAAGCAGACAGAAGTTTTATATGGGACAAGGGAAACTCTTGCAAGGATACAAAAGAATTATTTGATTGCAATGGGAGTGTTAGAGCAGAAGCAAAATTATATCAGTCTTTCAGAAACGGTTTATTTTCATGTGCAGAATATAAATTCTTATAATAATAACTTTGAATTTTTGGTAAAAGACTTGCAGAAGTATAAAAAGCAGGGGTATCGGGTGATTTTGCTGTCTAATTCTAGAACACGCACAGCACATTTGGCACAGGATTTGCGGGATCATGAATTGTCTGCTTATAGTCGGGATTCTTTAGAGAAGCCGGTGCAGCCCGGAGAAATTTTGGTAACTTATGGATATCTGCACCGTGGATTTGAGTATCCTCAGCTTAAATTTGTGGTAATGACAGAGGCGGATATTTTTGGTGCAGAAAAGAAGCGGAGAAAGAAGACCAATTATGAGGGGCAGAAAATTCAAAATTTTACCGATTTGAATGTTGGAGATTATGTGGTACATGAAAACCATGGGCTGGGGGTCTATCAGGGAATTGAAAAGATGGAAGTGGAAGGAGTGACAAAGGATTATATTAAGATTGAGTATGAGGGAGGCAGTAAATTATATATACAGGCAACACAGTTGGATTTGCTTCAGAAATATGCTGCTGCCGGAGCAAAAGCTCCAAAGTTAAATACACTTGGTGGAAAAGAGTGGCATAGAACAAAGTCAAAAGTCTACCATGCCGTTCGGGATATTGCGAAGGATTTGGTAGAGTTATATGCCAAACGGCAGGCAAAGTCAGGATATCAATATGGACCAGATACGGTATGGCAGAAAGAGTTTGAGGAAACGTTTCCCTATGAAGAAACAAAGGATCAGCTTGCTGCAATCGAGGAAACGAAGCGGGATATGGAAAGCAAGAAGATTATGGATCGGCTGATTTGCGGAGATGTAGGCTATGGAAAGACAGAGATTGCGATTCGGGCGGCTTTTAAAGCGGTTATGGAGAGCAGGCAGGTAGTTTATCTAGTGCCTACTACGATTTTGGCACAGCAGCATTATCATACTTTTGTGGAGCGGATGAAAAATTTCCCGATTCGGATTGATTTGCTGTCCCGTTTTCGTACACCTGCTCAGCAGAAGCATACATTAGAGGGCTTGAAAAAGGGTCTGGTGGATATTGTAATCGGAACACACCGTGTACTTTCAAAAGATTTGCAGTATAAAAATTTGGGACTTTTGATTGTGGATGAAGAGCAGCGTTTTGGAGTGACACATAAAGAAAAGATTAAACAGTTAAAAGAAAATGTAGATGTGCTGACTTTGACGGCAACACCGATTCCCCGTACCCTTCATATGAGTTTGATTGGGATTCGGGATATGAGTGTATTGGAAGAACCGCCAATCGATCGTCTGCCGATTCAGACCTATGTTATGGAATATCACGATGAAATGGTGCGGGAGGCGATTAATCGGGAACTGAATCGAGGAGGGCAGGTATATTATGTCTATAATCGAGTGAACAGTATTGAAGAGGTTGCCGATCATGTAGCGGCTTTAGTCCCGGATGCCCATGTCAAATATGCTCATGGGCAGATGCGGGAGCGTCAGTTGGAAAAAATTATGTATGACTATATCAATGGAGAGATTGATGTATTGGTATCGACTACCATTATTGAAACCGGACTGGATATCTCAAATGCCAATACCATGATTATTCATGATGCCGATCAGCTTGGATTAGCGCAGCTCTATCAGCTTCGAGGGCGTGTAGGGCGGTCAAATCGGACTTCTTATGCATTTTTGATGTATAGAAGAGATAAGATGTTAAAAGAAGTGGCAGAAAAGCGTCTGGCAGCAATACGGGAGTTTACGGAGTTAGGTTCTGGATTTAAAATTGCAATGCGGGATTTGGAAATTCGTGGGGCAGGAAATATTTTGGGTTCGGAGCAGCATGGACATATGGAAGCAGTCGGATATGATCTGTACTGTAAAATGCTGAATGAAGCAGTAAAAAATCTGAAGGGGGACGGAGAGAAAAAAAATTTCGATACCAATATTGATATGGATGTCAATGCCTTTATCCCATCGGTTTATATTAAAAATGAGATGCATAAACTGGATATTTATAAGCGGATTGCAGGAATTGAGAATGAAGAGGAATATATGGATATGCAGGATGAACTGACGGATCGTTTTGGAGTAATGCCGAAGTCTGTGGAAAATCTTTTGCAGGTGGCATTGTTAAAGGCAGTGGCACATCGTTTGGATATATTGGAGGTAAAGGGAAATCGGCAGGAAATACGAATTACTATGTACGAACATGCTGTTTTGGACGGAACGAAAGTACCGTTATTTTTAGAACAGTACCGCAATCAAATGAAGTTTAAAGTCGGGAAAAATCCATATTTTTTATATAGTTATGGAAAAAACGATAACCATAGCGAAGAGGGGCAGTTAGAGAAGGCAAAAGAGATTTTAGAAGAAATGAAAAAACTATTTTGAATGTAAAATTAGAAATAAAATGTGCAAAAATAGGCGGATAAAAAGAAGTTTTGGATTATGAACAATCAGGAAGGCAGATAAAAATGGAAGAGAGAAAATTTCGTGCAGTTGTTTCTTTTGTAGACAGCTTAGAAGAAAAAAAACAGATTCCGGGGTGCAGTATTCAAATTGTGCAGCATGGAAAATGTGTATTAACGCATTGTACGGGATTGGCAGATGTAGAAAAGCAGAGAAAAGTAGAAAAGGATACATTATTTCGAATTTTTTCTATGACAAAATTGATTACTTGTACTTGTGCAATGCAGCTTTATGAACAGGGGCGGTTTGATTTAAACGAACCTTTATATTTATATTTGCCGGAATATAAAAAGATTAAGGTGTTTTCTGAAATAGAGCCGGATTGTAAAGCAGTGGAAGAGGCAAAAAATCCGATTTTGATCAAGGATTTATTTCGGATGAGTGCGGGGTTTACTTATGGAGGCAGCGGACTTCCGACAGAGAAACAGACGCAAGAACTTTTAGACAGGCTGGATAAAAGTATCTTGCAGGACGAAGAAGAAATACAGCCTATGACAACCAGAGAAGTGATAATGGAACTGTCGAAGATTCCTTTGGCATTTGAGCCCGGAACACATTGGAGATATGGAATGTCACATGATGTGCTGGGAGCTTTGATTGAGGAAATTTCTGGAATGAAATTGGAGGATTATATGCAGCGGTTTATTTTTGATCCGCTTGATATGAAAGAAACGGGTTTTTATTGGGAAGAGAAAGAGTTAGAACAAAGGCTTGTTAAAGTATATTCTACTAAGTCTGGGAAACGGGAAGAAGTGAAAGAGGCGGATTGGTATTATAGAAAAGGAAAAAATCGGTATGCAAGCGGAGGTTCGGGATTGCTTTCCACATTGAGGGATTATATGAAGTTTGCCAATACAATGGCACTTGGAGGAACAAATCAGGACGGTGTTCGTCTGCTGGGCAGAAAGACGTTAGAGCTGATGCGGATGGATCATTTAAGCAAGGAGATGAAAGCGGATTATAATTGGGCACATCAGGCAGCATATAGCTATGGTTTGGGATGCAGAACTATGGTTTATCCGCAAAAGGGAGGCTGCAATTCTTCTTATGGGGAGTTTGGATGGAGCGGAAAGGCGGGGTCATTAGTATTTATTGATCCTGCAGAAGAATTGGCTGTTGTATATATGCAGCAGATGATGCCTAGTTTAGAGGATTATGTTATGCCTCGGCTTCGGAGTGTGATATATGGATGTCTGTAGAAAGCGGTTATTGTTTTTGGAGGTGAGAGATAGATGGGTTGAGTTATATAATTTAGATGAAGTTTTTATTAGATTTTGTGCAATTTTCGCTTAAGTTTGCACCTATGGTGCTAAACACGCCCCTTTTCTTAGATTTTCGAGCAGAATCCTAAGAACTTCTAACTTTTTTCCAAAGTCACTGCAGGCTGCCTACCATTTTTGAATCTGGCTGTTTCTTAACTCCGAAACTAAAAAAGAATATACTTTCAATTTTTCTAAAATCTTGTTCTGTAATAAAATATAATTTCTGCCGCTATTCGGCTAACAGCGAGAGGCGGTTTGCTTTTTTCTTTTGTCTGTGACTTCGGAGAATGGTTAGAAAGTCTTGGGCTTCTGTGGAAATACCTAGAATTTTTTGTATACCCTGCTTCTAGGCAGGGTGTGCAAAATTAGCCTGTATGATAGGAAAGAGGCTGTTTTGTGGCTGATAAAATCTTTCCTTATATCAGTTACGTTTTGGTTGTGATAAGGGCGAATTGAGCCCCGGTTCGTCTGGCTGTATATATGTAAATACAGAAGCCCTAGACTTTCTTACCGTTTGGAGAGGAACAGGCAAAAGAAAAAAGCAAACCGTTTCTGGCATTCGGTGACAGGAAAGTCTTTTGTAAAACCGTCTTATCTTTACAGTTTCTAGTTGAAGTTTAAAAAGGAAATAGTTGACGGGGTAGGGCTTGTATGATATGATTTGGACAGAATAATTTTGGGAGTAAAAGGGTTGGTTTTGTGTAGTATCTTGTATTGAATGAGGTTTTATATTTTTTGTTTATGGATTATAGATTAGAATTAAAGTTAAAGTGACGAAAGAGTAGGATAGGAAAAATAGAATGTTCTGAGAGATAAGGTAGTTTTTTAGAAGACAGAGAGCAGTTTTAGAGCAGGAGGGAAGAACATGGCACAGGAAAGGATCATTGTCCTTGATTTTGGGGGACAGTATAATCAGCTGATTGCAAGAAGAGTAAGAGAGTGTAATGTATATTGTGAGGTATATCCTTATAGTTTAAGTTTAGAAGAGATAAGGAAAATGAATCCGAAAGGGATTATTTTTACTGGTGGTCCAAATAGTGTGTATGGCGAAGATGCTCCTCGCTGTTCAAAAGAGATTTTTGAAATGGGGATTCCGATTTTAGGGATTTGTTATGGTTCTCAGTTAATTGCATATTTGCTGGGAGGCCGAGTGTCTAATGCACCGGTGAGTGAGTATGGAAAGACAGAGGTGGACGTGGATTCTTCTTCTGTTCTTTTTCAAGATGTAACTTCTAGGACAATCTGTTGGATGAGTCATACCGATTATATTGAACAAGTACCGGAAGGGTTTCGAATTACAGCGCATACTCCTGTTTGTCCGGTTGCTGGGATGGAATGTGCAGAGAAGAAATTGTATGCGGTGCAATATCATCCAGAGGTGATGCATACACAGGAAGGGAAGAAAGTACTTTCTAATTTTGTATTTTCGGTTTGTGGATGTCATGGGGACTGGAAGATGGATTCTTTTGTAGAAACTACGATTCAGGAGATTCGTAAAAAGGTTGGAGATGGCAAAGTGCTTTGTGCATTGTCTGGGGGAGTGGATTCTTCCGTTGCTGCAGTGTTGTTGGCAAAGGCGGTTGGAAAGCAGCTTACTTGTGTGTTTGTCGATCATGGTTTGCTGCGTAAAAAAGAAGGGGATGAGGTAGAAGCAGTATTTGGTGCAGACGGACCATATGATTTGAATTTTATTCGTGTCAATGCACAGGAGCGATTTTATGCGAAGCTGGCTGGAGTGGAAGAACCAGAGGAAAAGAGAAAGATAATCGGTGAGGAATTTATTCGTGTTTTTGAGGAGGAAGCTAAGAAGATTGGGGCGGTAGATTATCTGGTTCAGGGAACGATTTATCCAGATGTGATAGAGAGCGGACTTGGAAAGTCGGCTGTGATAAAATCACATCACAATGTGGGTGGGTTGCCGGATTATGTTGATTTTAAAGAGATTATTGAGCCACTTCGATTGTTGTTTAAAGATGAGGTACGGAAGGCAGGATTGGAGTTGGGGATTCCAGAGTATTTGGTATATCGCCAACCATTTCCGGGACCGGGGCTGGGGATTCGTATTATTGGGGAGGTAACGGCAGAAAAAGTAAGGATTGTGCAGGAGGCAGATGCAATTTATCGGGAAGAGATTGCAAAAGCAGGGATAGATAAGGGATTGGGGCAGTATTTTGCTGCACTTACTAATATGAGGAGCGTGGGATGTATGGGGGATGAGCGGACTTATGATTATGCCGTGGCACTTAGGGCGGTGAATACATCCGATTTTATGACGGCAGAATGTGCGCAGATTCCTTGGGAGGTGCTTGGAAAAGTGGCTGGCCGGATTGTGAATGAAATAAAGGGTGTGAATCGGGTGCTTTATGATTGCACTGGGAAGCCACCGGCTACGATTGAGTTCGAGTGAGAGGTAAAATCCTCGCAAGTCTTGAAAAATCAAGGCT
>CAJUGZ010000175.1 GCA_910585855.1 uncultured Lachnospiraceae bacterium
CCATGCAGGGTGTGAAAAAAAAGGGGCGTGTTTAGCCCGGATGACAGAAAAGAAGTTGTCTTACGGCTGGTAAAATCCTTTCTTACACCCGTTTTGTTTCGGCTGAAATAAGGGCGAATTGTGCCCCGGTCTGTCTGGTTGGGTAAGTGAAAAGGCAGAAGTCTTAGAACTTCTTACTTTTTGGAAACCGGAACAGCAGGATGCCCACCGTTTTCGAATCTGGCGTCCCCCCCTGTGATCCAAACAACCATCATAAATTTATCCTGCAATACAGCCAACTTTTTTCAGCCCTAAAAATAATTCCTATTCATAATAAGCATCCAGATATTTCTGGAATATCTTCAATAAATCCTCTAATCCATATGCATCCAGACTCTTTACATATTCATCCCAGTCTGCATCCGTAAAACCATTCATAATCCAGTCTGCTCTTTTTGCATTGATTGTTTTTGTAATGTCAGTCTGCAGGTTAGACAGTTCTTCCGTATCCTCCTGACTCATAAATACATTCGGATAAACATACTTTTTATTCATATCCGGTGTATAATACTCTTTAATCCAATCCAAACGATATTGTGCATCATCCGGGCAGGTAACATATACACCATAATATTCATCCAAAACAGCCAGCGGACCGTTTACACTCTCTGCCTCTCTTACTTCTACAGGAGAAGCCCCCCCAAGTGGTGCATGCTGCAGCATTTCTCCGCCATTTTCATTTGTTCCAAGTACAAAAATATCAAAGTCGTCATCCTCTCCGTAAGTACCCCAGTTGTTCTGTGGAGATTGGAACGGATCATACATCTGATCAAGCCATGCACAGACAAGTGCAGGATTTTTTGCAACTGCAGTTACGACACAGCGTCCCCGATCAAAACCACTTGTAAAAGAACCATTCTCAGGAGTAATATTTCTGACATCCGCAGTCAATGCCGGGAGAGGAACCCATCCTTCAAAATCATCTACAATATTTGCAACATCCCAGCTAAAGCATACACCGTAACGTCCTGACTTTCCCTTGGATACATAAGTTGACCATTCCTGCGTAAATGCTTCCAAATCGATTAAATTCTGTTCATACAGAGAGTGCAGCCATGCTATTCCGTCTTTATAACCTTGCTGTGTTGCGGTACAAATTACTTTTCTGTCATCCGTAACGGCAATATGTCTGCCCTGATCATTGTCCCCATAGCCTTCTCCAAATCCGTTGATCAAAAGTGCCATATCCTGACTTCCGTCATTTACAATACAAGACATTGGAATAATACTTCCGTCAATATTAAATTCTGCCTGAAGTTCGGACGCATGATCCCGAAATGCAATCAATACCTGTTCAAACTCGTCTACTGTTGTCGGAACTTCTAACCCCAGAAAATCCAGCCATTTTTTATTGATAAATCCCATTTCACTTACTGTCTGAATTGCTGTCTTTTCTGATCCAAGCTGCTCAATCCATGGAAGTGCCCAGATATGACCTTCCGAATCGGTAGACATCTTTCTATATTCTGGATATTTTTCAAACACTGCACTTAGATTCGGCATATATGCATCAATATAATCCTCAAGAGGAATAATAACACCCTGATGTGCATAACGCAGCAAATCATTGTCGCCAAATCCGGCAGAAAAGACAAAGTCTGTCAGTGTATTAAGATTTGCCATTGCCAGCGTAATCTTATCTCCCCACTGGTCGCTTTGAATTGCCGTCCATTTAATCTCTACATTTGTCTTTTCCTGTAGACGTTTAAAAATAGTACGATTATTTGGATCGGACTCTGTATTTGCCGGGAAACTGGTCATTCCGGTCAATGTTGTTTTCTCTGCAAGCGGAAACTTCAATTCCTCTATGTTCACTTCCTGCATCTCTTCTGTATTCAGCTCAGCAGGAGATTTCTGACCGCCACATGCACTCATGGAAAGTACCATACTTGCTGCCAATGCCACTGCAATTACATGTCTGAACTTTTTATTTTTCATATCTAATCTTCTCCTTTACTATTGTTTTATAAAATCTAGCCTTTTACAGAACCCGCCATAATTCCATTGTCAAAATACTTCTGGAAAAACGGATACATTACCAGCAGCGGAAGACTAGAGATAATAATGGTTGCATATTTCAGCAGTTCCGCAAGCTGTGCCCGCTCTGCCGTACTCTGCATATCTGAAATCATCCCTGACTCCGGCTGATTCTGTATCAATATAGAACGAAGCACCAGCTGCAAAGGCTGTTTTGCAGAATCATTCAAATAAATCATCGCATCAAAATAGCTGTTCCACATTCCTACAAACTGCCATAATGCCAGTGTCGCAATAATCGGAGTACATACCGGAAGTAAGATACGGAAGAAAAATGTCAGCTCACTCGCACCATCCACATCGGCTGCCTCCCTCAGTTCTCCCGGAATCCCCTGATAATATGTTCTTGCAATAATCATATTCCACACGCTGAACGCTCCCGGAAGAATAATTGCCCACATACTGTCCAATAAATTCAGATCGCTAATCAACAAATAAGTCGGTATCAGACCGCCTCCAAAAAACATCGTAATCACAAAGATAACATTAAACAATCCTCTTCCCTTAAAATCTTTTCTAGACATCGGATAAGCTGCCAGCATGGTAATCATAACGGAAACAACCGTAAATACAACCGAATAAATCACGGCATTTTTAAATCCAATCCAGATCTGTTTATTGGAAAGCACACGCTCATATGCCGTCAATGTCCACTTGCTGAAATCAAAAGTAATTCCTTTGTTCTGCAAAGTAATCGGGTCAATAAAGGATGCAACGATAATATAAACCATAGGAACAATAATTGCTACCACAAATAATCCCAACAGTATGTATCCAATCATCAGCAATGACTTATCCTGAAAAGAATATCTTGAAAATTTACTCTTCTTTTTCATAGTCGTCCTCCTTTACAGTCCCTGTCCATCGTTCATCTTTGCCACTATCTTATTCACTGTAATAAGTAAAATAACATTGATTACGGTATTAAATAATCCAACCGCAGTTGAAAAACTGTAGTCCCCGTCTATAAGACCTTTCTTATACACATAAGTAGAAATAATTTCTGAGGATGCAAGATTTAAGTCTGTCTGCAGAGCATATGCCTTTTCAAATCCGATACTCATAATATTTCCTGCCTGCATAATAAACTGGATAACAACGGTACTCTTGATTGCCGGCCATTCCACTGCTTTAATCTGCTGAAAAATGTTAGCTCCGTCAATCACTGCAGCTTCCTTCAATTCGGAACTTGCATTGGAAAGTGCAGCCGTATAAATAATCGATCCCCAGCCTGCACCCTGCCAGATTCCGCTGGCAATATAAATCGTGCGAAATGCCTGCGGCATAGTCATAAAATTAATCTGTGTACCCAGCAGCAGATTAACCGGACCTGTAACAGATAAGAAGATTCTGACAATACCGCAAAGTACAATAACGGAAATAAAATTCGGCATATAGAGTGCTAACTGAATTTTCTTCTTTACTCCTTTACGCTCAATCCGATTCAGCAAAAAAGCCAAAAGAATCGGAACCGGAAATCCCCACAGCATACCAAATACACTCAATTTCAAAGTATTGGCAAGGTAGCGCAGAAAATCAGGCGAAGACAGAAAACGCTGAAAATGTTTCAGCCCTACCCACTCACTTCCAAAAATACCGCGGATCGGATTGTACCTTTCAAAAGCAATCATAATTCCGCCCATCGGAATATACTTAAAAATGATTGTCAGTGCCAGTGCCGGAAGAAGAAAAAATACATACAGCTGCCAATGTTGTACAACATAAATCAGTGTGTTGTGCAGTCCTGCATTTTTCTTTTTTGCAGTGATAGTTGATGTTTTGCTCATTGCTTTACTCCTTTCTCTTTTTTAACCTCATTTTTGTATTGCATTTTCTCTTTTGTGTTTTACATTTGTAAAAATCGCGATTCAACTTTGTAAATATACAATATCACAATTTTTACATTTGGTCAATAGTATTTTTACAAATTTAAACAAAAAATTTTCAATTATTTTGCATTTGCTAATTACTTTTCACTATTTTAAAAGAAATTTTTCTTTGTTATTTTCGCATAATATCATTTTTTCTTTTTGTTGATTTTTACATTTGACACAAAGTCTTTTTTACATTATAATAATTACAATACTATGACTACGAAAGGATGTGAGCTTTCATGGCTGACCGTGTTACTATTCAGGATATTGCTGATGAACTTGGCGTTTCCCGCAATACCGTATCCAAAGCAATTAACAATACCGGCCTCCTCGCCGAAACCACCAGAGAAAGGGTTTTAAAAAAAGCTATTGAAATGGGATATAAACAGTTTTCTTATGTAAATATCTACAATTCTGGAAAACCTGAAATTAATCTTTCACCGGAATCCAGCAAAAGAGAAATTTCTTTGTTTACTTCTAATTTTATAGGAAGCTCCCATTTTGCTTCTACTATGTTAGACAAATTTCAAAAAGAACTTTCCAGTCTGGGATATAGTTTTACCATGCATCGTCTGCAGAAGCATGATATAAAAAACCTTTCACTGCCCAGCTCTTATATTGAAGAGAGAACTGCCGGTATCATCTGTATCGAAATGTTTGACAGAGATTACTGCTCTATGTTATGCGATCTCAATACTCCCGTCCTCTTTGTGGATTCACCTGTGATCAACTATAACAATCCCCTTCGGGCAGACTGCCTCTATATGGATAATCAAACAAATATCTGCCGTTTTATTGGAGAAATGATTCAAAGAGGCAAAAAAAGAATCGGTTTTATCGGGGAAATTATGCACTGCCAATCTTTCTATGAACGCTTTCTTGCCTACCGCAACGCCATGTATTCCTTCCATCTTGCCTGCCCCGAAGAATACTGCATTATCAAAAACAAAGAAGGCATTGAAACTCCCGGATATGACCCCTACCGTCAATATCTAAAGGATCAAATTCAAAAATTAGAAAAACTGCCGGATGTTTTTATCTGTGCAAACGATTTTGTTGCGATTGACACAATGTATGCATTTAAAGAACTGGGTATATCCGTACCACAGGATGTCTACTTATGCGGATTTGACGATTCTCCAGAATCCAAAGTCACCTCTCCCACACTGACTACAATTCATATTCACAGTCAGATTATGGGATTTTCCGCCGTACATTTACTGATATCAAGAATTAAAGAACCCTACTTAAATTTCCGTAAAATTTATACGGAAACACGTTTAATCTACAGAGAATCAACCGAAGACTAAGCAGCAAGAGAAGCAATAAGAAAGGAGTATTTTTATGCATGGTATTTTAAATCCAGAAGGACCTTTTATGTCTTTTATTACCAAAATTACATACAGTGCCTATCTCAATATTTTGTGGTTTATCTGCTGTCTGCCTATTGTTACAATCGGAGCATCCACTACCGCATTATTCTATGTTACTTTAAAAATTACCAAAAATGAAGAAGGAAGCATAACCAAGGCATTTTTTCATTCATTTAAAGAAAACTTTAAGCAGGGCACTGTCATTTGGCTTATCCTTCTTACTGCGGGAATTATCCTTGCCTTTGACGGCTATGTTTTTTACCATATGCGGTTTGAAAATGTGTTCTGGACTTTAGGAACAGCCATTTTTCTTATTGCAGCCGCTGCATATGCCATTATTCTGATGTATATTTTTCCGCTGCTTGCCAGATTTAACAATACAACCAAAGCAATGTTTAAAAATGCCCTTATGCTTGGTATGCGTTTTCTCCTCTGTACGGCAATTATGGCTGCCGTCTATTTTGCTATGGCATTTATCACTATCCATATTTTTACACCAATTATTATCTTTGGAGAAGGTCTCTGTGCTTTGCTCTGCTCTTATTTGCTCTCTAATATCCTGTTGCTCTGTCAGGAAAAAACAAAAGAGAAAGAAAGTGAAGCCTTATGAAAATAATCCGAAACGAAAAACTAAAAACACTAAAAGGCAAAAAAAAAATACAGTATATCTGGGATTACTACAAGCTTCCGCTTGTAATCCTAGGCATACTGCTGTATATTTTCGGCTATATATCCTATAACCGTTTTTCCTATAAAGATACCATATTATACATGGCACTGGTCAATGTAAACGCCGGTGAAACCCTGACAAAAGAACTCAGCACAGATTTTTTGGACTACCAAAATCTAAATCCCTCTAAAAACAAATTAGAACTGTATACCGGGCTGTATCTGACAGACAATGAACAAAGCGATTATTATCCATACACATATGCCTCCCGTATAAAAATTCTTGCAACTATTGACGGGAAACTGTTAGATGTCGTTCTTATGAACAAAGAAGCGTTTGATGCATTCTCACAAAACGGCTATCTATATGACTTAGAAGAGCTTCTCTGTCAGACAGACAGCCTCTTATACCATACAGTCCAATCCGACCTTGCTACCAATATCTTTATACTCGAAGACAATGCAGCCGAATGTCAGCTGGATCCTTCTGTTTCCTACTATGCCCTAACAGAAGAACACTACTACGGAATGGATCTGTCCCGTACAGAATTTATCGGCAGTGCCGGATTTAAAGAACCAGTCTATCTTGGCATTATCGCAAATTCACCACATGTGGACACTGCCATAGCCTATATAAAATATCTGTTCTCTAAAACAATATATTAAGAAAGGAAAAAGAAACTTCCAATGAAAAAAGAAACTTCTGAACCAACAATGAAAGATGTAGCAAGAGAAGCTGGGGTTTCCCTTGGTACTGTATCGAAAGTCGTCAACGGTCTGCCTGTCGGCAGCTCTTACAAAACTCGAGTGGAAAAAGCCATTCAAAAATTAAATTATCAGGTAAACAGCTATGCACAAGGGCTTCGTTCCGATAAAACCCGCACTATCGTTCTTCTGATTCCCAATACAAAAGAACCCTTTTATGCTGCTCTTACCTATCATATCAATCTGGCACTTTTACAGCAAAATTACCGGATGCTGCTCTGTTCTACTGATTATGATTCCGGTTTAGAACAGGAATATATCACAATGGCACAACAAAACAAAGTAGACGGCATTATCGGACTAACGTATAATCCCGATCTGATCATCAGCAAACATATTCCTTTTGTATCAATCGACCGCTGTATCCGATCGGATATCCCCTGTGTATCCTGCGACAACTTTGCCGGAGGACAGCTTGCTGCCGAAAAACTGTCGGAACTTGGCTGCAAAAATGTTGCCTTTCTGCGCAAAGGATCTTCTTTAAACAACGAACCAAACAAACGAAAAGCAGGCTTTGAAAATGGCTGCCTCTCCCATGGCATCCACTATGAAATGAAAATCCTAAACGATCACGAACCATATACCGAATTTGAAAATTTCCTTACTGAACATATAACAGACGGGCATTTATCCTTTGACGGCATATTCTGCGTAACGGACGGACTTGCTTATTTTATACTAAAACTACTGCACAAATTAAATCAAAAAGTTCCTAAAGACGTTCAGCTTATCGGCTTTGACGGCATACAATACTTTGGCAGTGACTACATATGCTCTACCATTGTACAGCCAATATCCAATATAGCAAACATGTGTGTCAAACTTATACTGGACGAAACCTCATCGGAAAAATCCGCACTGATTTGTCTTCCTGTTACTTATGCATATGGCGGAACTACTTTAAGTTAATCATTTTAAGCCTTACAAAATAGAATAACAACACCTATCCTATCAAACACTCTTTCCCCGAAAAGCAAACCCATGATAAAACCTCTCTGGTTCTGCATATTCCGACGGTTTATTTCCTGTATCAAAACTACTGAACGTTGCAAGTGCTACCCGATTCATATACCGATTCATTGCTTTCTTATCATTTAACAACAAAGCCTTAATAAAATCATTATAAGCTGTTTCCGCTTCCCCGCCAAACCACCCTTTTACCATATCCGAAAACATACTTTCTACTTCCATATTGGTCAGCCGCAAAGTATATACTTTCTTCATCAATCTTCCGGCAAATTCTAATTTTTCCACCTTAAGATACCCTGTCGCCAATAACAAACTCCAAACCGCATTTGCATTTCCATCCAGTTGACTAAACACAATCTGCTCATCCATCTCAGCAGTAAAACTTTTCCCTTTCAAAAGTTCTTCCATTGTTTGTTTAATACCAGAATTTCCTTTTTGTATCAATGAATTTACCAGCCCGTTTCCACTTGTATTTGACCAATAAGTATCATATTTCCCTTTTTTCTTAATAAAGGATGCAATCGACCATGGATTATAAATATCCGTATATCTTCCAAAAGTAAATCCGTCATACCATTCCTTTACGCCCTGTTTTTCTTTTCCAAGTCCAGCTTCATCAAGTGCATAAAAAACTTCTTCCTGCGTAAATCCAAAATAGGATGCATATTCCTCGGATGTTGTAGTTACAACTTCAAGATTATTTAAATCAGAAAAGATACTCTCTTTAGAAATTCTTGTAATACCAGTAATAATGGCACGATAAATATGATCGTTTGTTTTAAATGTAGCATTAAAAAAATTTCTAAAAAAATCAACCGCTTCGTTCCAATTACCAGCAATCCATAACTCCTGCATCGGCGTATCATATTCATCCAATAAAATAATCGCCTTTTTCCCATAATATCTCTCCAGATAAAAACAAAGGCTATTGATAGCTGTATACGCCGTATCATCATCCATATCTTTATTTACCGATAAAAAATACGCCCTGTCCTCCTCGTCAAACCGCTCTGACCATATCATCTCCTTATAACTTTTATATACATTGGCAATCATTTTTTTAACTGCCGTTTTTACTCCCTGAATCTTTCCTGTTTTAACAGATGCAAAACTCATAAAAATTACCGGATATGTTCCTTGAAGCTGTCTGTACATTTCCTCATTCCATGTTATCAATTTTATTAAAAGCATTATAATAAATAAAATATTTTAATAAAATTTGTTTGCCAGTCAATGCACTCTATATAGAAGCTGCATTTACTCTGACTGGATGTAACACCACACCCT
>CAJUGZ010000176.1 GCA_910585855.1 uncultured Lachnospiraceae bacterium
TATTCTCCGGGCTAAACACGCCCCTTTTTTTTCACACCCTGCATGGAAGCAGGATGTGAAAAAAATCTTAGATTTTCGAGCAGAAGTTCAAGAACTTCTAACTTTTTTCCAAAGTCACTGCAGGCTGCCCACCGTTTTCCAATCTGGCTGTTTCTTGACCCCGGAACAAAAAAGAATCTACCGCTAATCAACCAACAGCGAGAGGCGGTTTGCTTCTGTCCTTTGCCTGCGACTTCGGAGAATGGTTAGAAAGTCTTGGGCTTCTGTGGAAACACCTAGAATTTTTTACATATCCTGCTTCCATTCTTTCCTTACACTTGTTGTGTTTCGGCTGTAGTGAGGGCGAATTGCGCCCCGGTTCGTCCGGTTGGATGAACCGAAATCAGAAGCCCTAGACTTTCTTACCGTTTGGAGCGGAGCAAGCAAAGGACAGGAGCAAACCGCCTCTGGCGTCCGGTGAAAATGGTGAAAATCACCGTTTAAAATCTTATCTTTCTAGTGAAAATAGTTTTTCAGTGTTTTTCCTTGCCTGTTCTATTAAAGTTTCTTCGGAAACCTGCATAAAACGAGCCAGTTCTTTTGCTACATATATAATATTTTGTGGAACATTAATTCGGTTTAAACCGCTTTGATTTTTTGGTGTCAGATAAGGAGCATCTGTTTCAATCAGAAGGCGATCTAAAGGAAGAATACGAACTGCCTCCCGCAATTCTTTTGCACGCAAATCATCACAAATCCATCCTGTAATGCCAATCGAAAGTCCCAATGAAAGATACTGTTCCAAAGTTTCTCTTCTTCCGGTAAAACAATGAACCACCGATGTTTTACAAATATCAGGATGTTTCTTTAATCTGCGTATCATATCATTTGCCGCACAGCGTTCGTGAAGAAATAATGGTTTTTTACATTTTTCAGCAAGAACAATATGCTTCTCAAAACATCGAATTTGATTTTCTTTTGTAGAAAACATTCGATCATAATCTAAGCCACACTCTCCTATTGCAACTATATTTTTATTTTCTGTAACCAGTTTTTCAATGATTTCAAAATCTTCCTTTTTTGCAGCATCTGCATTATGAGGATGGATTCCGGCTGTTCCGTATCCGCCATATTCTTTTATAAAAGCATCAATCTTTTGATTCTCTTTCGGATTTGTTCCGGTCAGTATACAAACTACACCTGCCTTAGCAGCATCTTTGATAATTTGTTCTGGATTTGGAAATTGTTTACAAAACAAATTTACCCCAATATCGTAATAAATTATATCCATATTTCTTTTTCCTCTCTCTAACAACACTTTTTTTATTTGTCCTGCTCTTTTGCAGTATATTGTTTTCGAATCTCATGTGTCATAAGATCTGCCAGCCGTGTTGGCAAAGGAATATGACTTTCCTTTGTTGTCATATCTTTTACAATCTGCATCGCTGTATCTAAATCAATCTGATTTCCTATCGAAAGAAAAATAGGTTTTACATTGGGATGCGTTCGAACAACCCTGCCATACACTTGATCGGAAATCACTATTTCTTCAAATGCAAAAGGCTTATTTTCCGGTATCGTATATTCTGTATCCTCCACCTTATAATAAGTTTTTGCAATTCCTATTGTCGGCTTCTGTATTAAAATTCCTGCATGAGTTGCAATTCCCATATGTCTTGGATGCAAATATCCGTTTCCGTCAAATACATAAAGATCTGGATCAGAAGAAAGAAATTCTTTTGTTTTTAAAAATAACGGAATCTCCCGAAATGCCAGACATCCCGGAATATAAGGAACATCTATCTTATCGACACAATATGCTTTCTCCAATACTTTCTTTGTCAAATAATCCATTACCACAATGCAGCATACGGCATACTCTTCCTCCCCTTTTTTCCAATACGCCAAATCAACCCCCGCTAAAGACTGTATTTCACTCTGCTGTATCACATGCTGCAGATCAATTTTTCCCTTTAACTGCATCTGCACAGCAATATATGCTTCCTCAAAAACTTTTCGATTTTCCATTTTTTCTTATTCTAATCTATCTAAATCTTATTCCTTTCTCAATACTTCATGCGGCGGTTCTATCTCATTTGCAATACTATGTTCCGTCAATTCAGATAAAGCTTTTATTTTTCGATTAATCATAGAACGCATACAATTTGGCACATGCTCCTGATGCGCCCGATGAATTGCCACACATTCCTTACAATTTCCATGATAACGGCAAGCCTTTTTACAAGGACAATGATCCTTTTCCCGATAAGTTTCCCGAAAGGCAGCAGCAAACTCCTCCTGCAATTTTAAACCTTCCTCCCGATTTCCCTTATGAAATTGCTCCATTGCCGCCAACTCTTTTACATTTCCCTCAATCTTCATCAGACCCCTCCTGTAAAAAGTAAAAACATTCCTACTACTAAAATAATAAGCCAGATAATAGATAAAACCAGCCCAAAAATTGCTTTAACCAACTCTCTATTCACTTCATTTTCCTCCTAAAAAATATCCTCCCGCTTTTCCGATTCCGGCGTCCCCCTTTATTTTATCCATCCGTTTCGAACATGCCTCTTTGTCAATTCACAAATCTGCTGCACCATCTCTGGTATCCGAATCTTTCTAGGACACTGCTGCAGACAAAGCATCTCTTTACACTGCTCACATAATACCGCACATTCCCGAACATTCATATCCAACTTTCGAAGTGCCCAATAATCTTTCCCCAGAAAATAATAATGATACTGCCGAAATAATACCGATATCTCCACCCCATAAGGGCAGCAGCATTTCTGACATCGATCACAGCCAATGGGTAAAAAAGCCTGCTCTAATCTGACAATCACATCTTCAAATGCATACCGCCGATACAAAACCTTTCCTTCCATTGCCTGCTTTACCTGTTCTATCGTTCCAAGTCCAATCAATGCACTAGAAATCGGATAAGACAAAGCACCCCCAATTAAAACAGAAACAGGAAAAAAAGAAGGCAAAATTCCGGCGGCATAGACTTTATTTAATAAAAAACCCTTTTTTCGAAACAACGGTTCTTGTTCGATTCGATTCAGCATACCACACTCTAAAATATTTCCGCTGCCCTGCAAAACATCGACCCGCTCATCACAAGCCCCACGATAAAGCACACTATAATAATGAGAAGCAATCCCCACAAAACGAATCTTCCCCTCCGCTTTACACTCCACCAATGCATCCAAAGCACCATATCGTTCAAAAATCTGCTCAGCATTTTTTTCATCCGCCTGATGTACAAAATAAAGATCGGCATAAGTCCCCAGATTTTCATAGGAACATTGTACTGCCTGATAAATTTCATTTCCTGTATAAAAACGTGCTTTATCCGAAATAATCAAATTCTTTCGCCCTACTTTTGAAGCAAATATTCCTGTCTTTATCTCAGCATCCCCATACTCCGGCACAATCGCCGTATCATAGAGATTACACCCCAACTGATAAGCATATTCAAAAACCGAAAGTGCCTCTTCCAAATCCAAATTAAAGTATTCCGGCAAAACCGGAACATTTCCGCTTAATACCGGAATCGTTCCAAATCCAATTTCCGAAACCCAAATTCCAGTATTTCCTAACTTTCTATACCTCACAATCTCTCCCTAATTTTTCTATCTAATTATTTTTTGACCCTTATTAACCTTATGCTGCTTGTTCATAATCAAACCTCCAATTATTTTTCCGTCTGAATTAGCGTCTTATGTGTCCGCTATAAAAATAGGAAATGCTAAGCGCAAGCGAACCCGGAATAGAACCCTCTTGGGCTTTCGGCGTCCCCCTCTCTAAACACCCGAAAAAACAAAAGCATCCTCTGCAACTTCCGTTTCAAAAGGAATCTCTACCCCTTCTAATTTTTCACACCAAGCAAATGCCCGTTTTTCAATCCATTTTATTCCATCCGGCAAAAACACCTCCGAAAGGGAACTGCAAAAAGCAAATGCCTCTTCTTCAATTCGCTCTAAAGACTGCGGCAATACCAGTTTCTGCAAACTGCGGCAACGGAAAAATGCTCTCCTTGGAATCTCTTTTATTCCCTCCGGCAAAACAATTTCTCTTAACAACGTACAATTTTCAAATGCCTGCTTTCCGATTTTTTGAAGGGAATCCGCAAATTCTGTTCGCTCCAAACGAATACAATCCGAAAACGCCTTTGCACCAATCTCTTTCACTCCTTCTGCCTGCTCAATCGAAGCTAACCACTTACACCGTGCAAATGCACTTTCTCCAATCCACGTTACATCCGGTGTCAATTTCGCATGAGTCAGTAAATTACTCTCCTGAAATACAAAATTTCCAATCGCAGTAATCCCTCTTACCAATGCAAAATTTGTAATATTCCCTGTACACTCTATCAATACTCCGTTTTCGTCTGTCTTATAGCAGTTAAATGCATCTTCAAAAATCTGTCTGATACCGCTTGGCAGAGTTTCCTCTTCCCGAATGGAAATTCCATTTACACAATATACCTTGCCGTCCGTATCCGTTACACGCTCCAAATAAATACAATTTCGAAATGTATGCGGCTCAATCACTAATTTAGGATTGCAAAGCGTCAATTCCAAAATCCCATATCCGTTTGAAAATGCCCACCCGGAAATCATTGATACCTCTTTTGGAATCACAATATGCCCGCTTGCCAAAGAACCGTCTAATAAAATCTGATTGCAGATTACAAGCGGATTTTCTGCTTTCTTTTGATCTAACCATTTTGTCCCCCAAAATGCCCGTTCTCCGATATAAGTAACACTATCCGGTATCTCCACCCGTTCTAACCGGATGCAGTCCTTAAACACTTCACCTAAAATCGTACAAATACCATTTGGTATCCGTATTGCCCGGGCATTTGTTCGATATTCTGCAATCGTTTGATTTTCCTGAAAAGAAAAACAGCCTATTGCACTGTCATACACTCTTTTTGAAAATTCCGATAAATTCTCTTGAAATAAATCTTCATACCCCGAAATCCATTCCATCCGATTATCTGTCTGAATCTGTTCTAAAAAAGTACAGCCCCAAAAAGCACTGTGATCAAATTGAGCAGAACTATCTGAAAAATACAAATTAGTCAATCCGCAGCAGTCTAAAAATGCCTTTGCACCAATTTGAACATCTGCAGAAAATGAAGCAGAACAAAGCCCCTCACATCCAGCAAATGTTTCTTCCCCAATCTCCTTTACAGAATCTAATGCAAATGATTTTAATTGAATACATTCTTTCAAACAGCCCTGTTCCATCCGTTTTAACTGCATTATCTCTAAAGTTTCTAAACTACTGCAGTGAAAAAAACTTTCTTTTGAAATAACAGAAATCCGAGGAAGCCATACAAAACGAAGCTTTTCACAAAGAGCAAATGCCCGATTTCCTATTACAGAGGCAGCAGAGGAAAAAATAAGAAGCTGACTGCACTTTTCAAAAGCACTTTCTCCGATTCGCTCTACCGAATCTGGTATAACAACTTCGCAAAGCTGCGTACAGCCGCAAAAAGCAAATGCTCCGATTTCCTTTAATCCTTCTGGAAGAATCACTCTAGTAATCTGATGATTTCCATAATAAGCATAAGGTGCAATCGCATACAGACTGCCAGCTTCAACAGAAAAACAAACCTCTCCCTTCGCTTTTCTGCCATCTGCAATCGTATCTCCTATTATCAAAGAAGCACAATACCAGACCTTTTCCCTTCCAAAAGTCCAATGAAAACCCGTTTCGGTCTGCATTTTTATAAAACCGGTTTCTTCAAAGGCAAAAGCACCGATTTTTGCATGTATCACAGTTCCTTTTTTCCACTTCCGACATCCACTAAAGGCATAATCTCCTATCTTCGTATCATATAAATCAGGAACTTCTTCTAAAGCACAGCATTGATAACACGCCTTTTCTCCTACTTCCTCAATGTTTCCCTCTGCAGCAATCCGTTTTAACTGTGTAGAATAAGCAAATGCTCCGGCTGAAATCACCGTTACTTTTTTAGGCAATCGTATTTCCTTTAATGCCGTACAATGACAAAATGCTCTTTCTCCAATCTGTTCTAATGTATCCGGCAGTACAATCGAAGTAATCTGACTATTTCCATAAAAAGCACCTCCGGCAATCGCAGTCACGCCTTCTGGGATCACTGCCTCTCCGTTCCATTCTTTTCCGTCCAAAAGCACTGTCCCTAATCGCTTGGGTATCGGCAGTTCTTTCCAAAATGCAGTCCCCTCAAAAGCCGCCAATCCAACCATTTTTAAAGAATCTTGTACTGTCACCTGCTGCAGCTTTTCACAATTCCATGCCAGATATTCTGGTATCACTTCCTGTTTTTCACCAAATACTATCTTTTTCAATTTTTTATCATAAGAAAAAATATTTCTTCCCCATTTTGTAAGATTCCCCTTTATCATTACTTCAAAAAGCCCTGCACAACATGCAAATGCCTCTGCCTCTATCTGCCAAACTGCCTCCGGCAAAACAATACGCCGCAGTGCATGACACTGATAAAATGCAAGTGTTCCAATTTGCTCTAAAGTTTCTGGAAAAACAATTTCTTTCAATCCCTGACAGCCATAAAATGCCTGCTGCCCAATTTTATGCAGTTTTATTTTATCCGCCCAGATAACCTGTCCTAATTTTTTGCATCGACTAAACACAGAAGAAGGAAGCTCCGTAATTTCTGCAGGAATTTCTGCCCGCAAAAGCTTCACACATCCCTCAAAAGCTGCCTCTCCAATCTGCTTTAATCCCTTTGGAAAATTTAAAGTCTGTAATACAACACAGTCAGCAAATGCTTCTTTTTGAATCTCTTTTACACTCTCCGGTAAAATCAGCTTTCCCACCGCTTCATTTCCGGCAAAAGCCCGTTCTCCGATTACAGTAATTCCGTCAGGAACGGTAACACGGGCTTCATTTCCCCAATAACGCAGCAGCACCGTTCCGCTAATACAAAAATTTCCTAAAATCTGCATATGAATCGTATGTACCAATTCCGGTACTTGCCGATTGTCCACCTGATAAGGAAGCCCCGTCAAAGAATAAGTAACCCCGTTTAAAGTTACCCGTTTCAGTGTGGTACAATTTTTAAATGCATCCTTATCTATCTTGGTATCACCATTCTTTAATAAAATATGCTCTAAATTAATACAATTTCGAAAAGCCCGTTCCCCAATTCTTTCTAAACTATTTGGAAGAGAAATCTCTAAAATCCCACGTTTATTAAAAAAACAACTCTTTCCGATTTCCCGAATCCCCTCTGGAACAACTACTTCTTTTGGCTCTACATGAAACTCTATTAAAATACCCTGCACAATATCCATCATATGATAGATATCCGCTGCAATCGCACGAATCAATTCCGGCATTTCTTCTGCTGCCTCTATTACTGCAATTAAATTTTTCGTAGAATATGCTTTCTCTTCTTCTGAATCAAAATCTACAATCGAAATTTCTTCTATCCGTGTACATCCTGTAAAACTATCATTGATATACTTTGGCAGCAGATTGGAAGAAACCACTAATTTCTTTAAACTGGTTGCATTGACAAATGCCTGTTTCCCTATTTTACATACCCCGGGCAAAGAAGCCAGTTCCAACCCATCACAATATAAAAAAGCACAGTCAGAAAGTTCTGTTACACTTTTTGGCAGCCAAATCTCTTTCAAATGATGGCATCTATGAAATGCATAAGCACCAATATAATTTAATTTTTCAGGAAAAGAAACAAACTCTAACTGTCGGCAGCCTTTAAAAGCCTGTTCTTCTATCCGCTCTAAAGAAGCAGGCAGCCAAATTTTTTTAATTGAAGTACAGCCCTTAAAAGCTCTGGCTTCAATCACACGAACTCCTTCCGGGACACAGACCACTTCTTCCCGAAGATAACAAGCCATTAATCGCCCTTCTCTGATTTCTAACCCTTCTGTCAATTAAAAATCCTCCCTTTCCCCAAAAATTTTTTCTATCAAAAAAGAAAGCTCCTCACAATTTCCACACCGAAAAAGCTCCATTTTATACCGCTTCGTTCCAATCCGTTTTTTCATAAAATAAGAAATCAACTTTTTCATATAGACAAGTGTAAAATTTTCCTCATAATATTTCTTACAAAGTTCTAACTGTTCCTGCAAAAGAGTAAATCGGCTTTTTATAACCGGCGTCTTTGTAAGCTCACTAAAAATATATGGATTTTCCAATGCATAGCGTGCAATCATAATTCCGTCAGCACCTGTTTCTTTCATCATTCTTTCAGCATCCTCTACCGAACGTATCCCCCCGTTTGCAATAACTGGAATCCTCACAGCAGCTTTTGCCTGCTGAATCTGTTCATAATAAGGCTGACCATCATACATCATATTTCTGCTTCTTCCATGTATCGTAATCATTGCCGCTCCAGAATCCTCACACATTTTAGCAAATTCCGCCGCTATCATATTCGATTCCACAAGCCCCGTCCGAAACTTTACCGTAACCGGACGTCTGCCGTCTGCACAGGCACGTATAATCTTAGAAGCCCGCCGCAAATCTCCCATCAAAGCACAGCCCTCTCCACTCTTTATCACATTTGGAACAGGACACCCCATATTGATATCAATCAAATCATATTCTTCTGGAATCCCAAAATGACACATTTCTGCCATTACCCGACTGTCCGCCCCAAGAATCTGAGCCGCTTTCGGTGTTTCCTGCGTTGTTGTAAAAAGCAGTGCCTGTGTTGCTTTATCTTTATATTTCAATCCATTACAGCTTACCATTTCTGTATAACTTAAAGCCGCCCCCATTTCCCGTACCAGCATCCGAAACGGATAGCAGGTATATCCGGCAAGAGGTGCCATAAAAACATTATTCTTAAGCAGGAGATTTCCTACCTGAATCGGTTTTAGTTCCAGACAATATCACCCTCTCTTTAATAAAATCATCAAGAATTGTTGCAAAAAGGTTTTTTCAAGCCGGACGCCAGATGCGAACCCTCTAGGCAGACTGCTGTTCCGGTTTCCAAAAAGCAA